>DATBQC010000404.1:0-5550 GCA_036561065.1 Methylobacter sp.
TTTTTCGCCTTGGGTCGATGAAGAGCAGGTCGTCCGCATTCTGGATTTATGTACCGGCAGCGCCTGTATTGCTATAGCCTGCGCCTATGCATTCCCCGACGCTAACGTTGATGCGGTGGATTTGTCGCCCGATGCGCTGGCCGTCGCTGAGTTGAATGTCGTCAAGCATCAGATGGACGATGCGGTAACTCTTTACCAGTCGGACTTATTTAACGAGCTGCCTGAATTTCGCTACGATGTGATCGTCAGCAATCCGCCTTACGTGTGTCTTGAAGAATGGGAGCAATTACCCGCAGAATTTCGCGCCGAACCGGATATGGGCTTTAAAGGCGGACATTCGGGATTGGATATTGTGCTGCGCATCCTGGTCGATGCCGACCGGTATCTGGCAGAGCAGGGGATTTTGATTGTGGAAGTAGGCAGCAGCGCGGAAACATTGCAGAACGCCTTCCCCGATGTGCCTTTTTACTGGATAGCTTTTGAACGCGGCGGTGACGGCGTGTTTTTGCTGACGGCCGAGCAGGTTAGGCTATATAACGAATTATTTTTAGCGGCTTTATAACTATGTCTGGAAACTCAATAGGAAAATTATTTACAGTCACCTCGTTTGGTGAAAGCCATGGCCCTGCGATAGGCTGTATCGTCGATGGCTGCCCTCCAGGCATGTCCTTGTCCGAAGCTGATTTGCAGGAAGACCTGGATCGCCGGAAACCCGGCACCTCGCGGCACACCACCCAAAGGCGCGAAGCCGACGAAGTCAGAATTCTGTCCGGCGTATTCGAAGGCAAAACCACCGGTACGCCGATTGGTTTATTGATTGAAAATACCGATCAACGTTCCAAGGATTATTCCAAGATTGCCGATACGTTCAGGCCCGGTCATGCGGACTACACCTACCAGCACAAATACGGCATCAGGGATTATCGCGGAGGAGGGCGCTCATCGGCTCGCGAGACAGCCATGCGTGTTGCTGCAGGCGGCATCGCCAAAAAATACCTGAAGGAACAGGCCGGCATAGAAATACGCGGTTATCTGTCGCAGTTGGGGCCGATAAAAATCGAAAAAGTCGATTGGTCTATTATCGACAGCAATCCTTTTTTCTGCCCTGATGCCGATAAAGTCGAAGAAATGGAAGCCTATATGGATGCTCTACGCAAAGAGGGCGAATCTATCGGCGCGAGAATCGAAGTGGTCGCAACCAACGTCCCGCCGGGTTTGGGCGAGCCTATCTTCGACCGGCTTGATGCCGATCTGGCTCATGCGTTGATGAGCATTAATGCGGTAAAAGGCGTGGAAATAGGCGACGGATTCGATTGCATCAACAGCAAGGGCACCCAGTTTCGCGACGAAATCACCCCGGACGGTTTTTTAAGCAATCATGCCGGCGGTATTTTGGGCGGTATATCCAGCGGCCAGAATGTAATTGCCAGTATCGCCTTAAAGCCGACTTCCAGCTTACGGCTGCCGGGCAAAAGCATCAACCTGCAAGGCGAAGCGATTGAAGTGGTCACCGAAGGCCGCCATGATCCCTGCGTGGGCATCCGTGCAACGCCGATAGCCGAAGCGATGATGGCGATAGTGATTATGGATCACTTGTTGCGGCATCGGGCGCAAAACATCAACGTGCAATCGGGATTGCCGGTTTTAAGATAAACCATGTCCGTTCCCTCGTTCCCACGCGCCGCGTGGGAACGGAGTTTAAGGCGCGCTGCGCCACGAGTAATGCGTATATTTGAAACGTTGATGGTGCACAAACACGCGACGCTGGAGCGTCACTTACTGTATTCCCACGCTCGGAGCGTGGGAACGATAAATTTTGAATGATGTCTATTCCATACTGGCGCCTGTCAGGTTTTTACTTCTTTTATTTCGCCACGGTAGGGACTTTTATCCCTTACTGGAGCATTTATTTAAAAGAAAGCGGATTTAATCCCGTTCAAATCGGTGAACTTTTTGCGTTGCTGGGCGGCACAAGAATTATCGCTCCGATGCTATGCGGCTGGATTGCCGATCATACCGGGAAAAATTTACGCATTATCCGCATAACCTCTTTTCTAACTGCTTTACTCTTTGCCGGTTTTATCATTATTCATGGCTATTCCTGGTTTGCCTGGCTAACGATTGCCTTTGGCATTTTTTGGAACTCCACGTTGCCGCAATTCGAGGCAGTAACCTTATATCATTTAAAAGACCAAGCACATCGCTACAGCCGGATCAGACTTTGGGGATCTATCGGTTTTATTGTTGCTGTGCTGGGCATAGGCCGGTTATTGGATGTCTTGTCGCCTGCGATAATCCCGGCAGCGGTTACCGCATGGATGACGTTGATCTGGCTGGTCAGCTTGATGACGCCGGCGACCCAGGCGGTTAATCACGAGAATGCCGCCATCGGTATCCTGCAAATCATTAAAAGGCCTGAAGTGGTGGCGTTTCTGCTGACTAGTATGTTGTTGCAGTTCGCCCATGCGCCGTATTATGTTTTTTATTCGATCTATCTGAAACACTATCAGTACTCGGCAAGCCTGACCGGATTTCTTTGGGCGCTGGGTGTTTTTGCCGAGATCGTTTTATTTATTTACATGCGCCGTGTGCTGATGCGGTTTTCCCTTCGGACGATTTTACTGGCCAGCAGCCTGTTGTCGATAGTTCGCTGGTTGATCATTGGCTGGTGCGTCGATTATTTTTGGCTGTTGATTTTTGCCCAAATATTACATGCGGCAACATTTGCCGGCGTTCATGTCGCCGCGATTCACTTGGTTCATCAGTATTTTGGCGACCGGCATCAGGGTAAAGGTCAAGCGCTCTATGCCAGTTTAGGTTTTGGCCTGGGCGGTATGCTGGGCAGTTACTATAGCGGTTATTATTGGGACTCATTGGGCGCTGAGTTCGTCTATTCAATGGCGGCAGTTTTTTGTAGTCTTGCTTTTGTCATTGCCTATATCTGGGTTGGACGGGAAAGTTCTCAAGATAGAGCTGTCTTAGGTTAAAATAGTGCCGGGTTACGCTAACCCGACCTGCAATTTTTTGGGAAATAATGTGTTTGAAATTATAAAAAGCGGCGGCTGGATGATGCTGCCGATCATACTGAGTTCCATCGGTGCCATGGGTATTATCGCGGAACGTTTTTGGTCCTTACGTAGAAAAAAGATTTTGCCGCCCGACTTGGTTCCTCAGGTATGGCGATTGTCCCGCGAAAAAAAGCTAGATGATGTTACTTTGCGGCACTTGAGAAACAGCTCGCCGCTCGGCTGTATTTTGGCCGCAGGCCTTGCCAATAGCCATCATGGCAGAAAATTTATGAAGGAATGTATTGAAGAAACCGGTCGCAGGGTCGTGCATGACCTGGAACGCTTCCTCAACACCCTGGGTACGATTGCCGCAGTCAGTCCATTGCTGGGTTTATTAGGTACTGTATTCGGCATGATTGATATTTTTGCGTCCCTGTTGGAGCATGGCTCCGGCAATCCCGGCGTTTTGGCTGGCGGTATTTCGGTGGCGTTGATTACGACAGCATCGGGTTTGACGGTCGCTATTCCCAGCCTGATTTTTCATCGCTATTTTGAAAGGCTGGTTGATGAATATGTGGTTACCATGGAAGAGGAAGCGTTAAAACTGATCGACATTTTGCACGAAGACCGGAAAGCGTCCTGATGAAGTTTCAACGTAAAAAAAGGGAAAATGTCGATATTACGTTGATCTCGATGATCGACGTGCTTTTTGTGCTGTTGCTTTTCTTCATGGTTTCCACAACCTTTAATAAAAATACAGAAGTTAATATCAAACTTCCCGAAGCGGAAGGAACAGAGGCTACAGACCATCCCAAAACCGTCTCCCTGGTGATTGATGCGGATGGCATATATTCCTTGATCGGTGAAGACGGCTTGCCTCATCAATTAATCGATCAAAACAGGGCAGGCTTAAAACAGGAATTGGGCAGGCTTGCGGTAAATTCAAAGGATCTCCCTTTTATTATCAATGCCGATGACAAAACGCCTAACAAAGCGGTCATGACTGCTCTGGATATTGCAGGCCAAGTGGGATTCAGCCACATTACCTTTGCAACACTGCATCCGACCGAATAGATATGAAAAAAACCTTATCCCGATGGCTGGTGGACATCTGGTACAAAGACCCGTTTATCGGCGTGTTCCTGATGCCGCTGGGTTTTTTGTTCAGCGACTTCGTTAAATTTAGGAAATTCCTGTACCGTATCGGTGTGTTAAAAAAACAGTCACTGCCGGTTCCGGTTATCGTGATAGGCAATATTACCGTGGGCGGCACCGGCAAAACGCCGTTGATTATCTGGCTGGCCCAGCTGCTTAAAGATCAGGGTTTTAAGCCCGGTATTATCAGCCGAGGTTACGGCGGACAAGCGGAAGTCTGGCCGCAATGGATCGCTGCAAACAGCACAGCGGAACAGGTCGGCGATGAGGCCTTATTGATCGCCAAGCAAACCGGTTGCCCGATGGCTGTCAGCCCGATACGGGCGGATGCCGCAAGATTGTTGCTCGAACAATCCGACTGCAATATCATTTTATCCGACGATGGCTTGCAACATTACGCGCTGAACCGGGACATTGAAATTGCCGTGATCGACGGGGAAAGGCGCTTCGGCAATGGCTATTGCCTACCGGCAGGGCCGCTCCGCGAACCGATAGAGCGATTGCGGAGCGTCGATTTTATCGTCGTGAATGGAGAGAGATCGGAAGACAACGAATTTTCGATGCAAATCACCGGCAACATCGCTGTCAACCTTGCCAACGGCCAGCAAAAACCATTGCAGGAATTTAGCGCAACCGGTTGTCGTGCCTTGGCCGGAATAGGCAACCCGGACCGATTCTTTAAATTGTTGGAGTCAGCCGGTTTGACTTGTAAAACACACAGCTTTCCCGACCATTATAAATTCCAGCCTGACGACATCTCGTTCCCAGACTCTGGGCCGGTATTGATGACCGAGAAGGATGCGGTCAAATGCATGGGCTTTGCAGGTGAGCAGCATTGGTACATCCCGGTAAAAGCTGTTCCTGAAACAGGTTTCGCCGAGCAGTTATTGGAGCGGCTACGAGAAAAGATCAAACCTAACCATGTAAAATAAATTACTCTGAAAAATAATGAGGCGATTATATGATTACATTAGACCAACAGCTAGAACGCCAGCTTGAGCATATCGCAGTAGAGCAGGGCATCAGCGTTTCTCAGCTGATTAAAGACTTTATTCTTGATTACCAGTCCGAAAGGGAAGCGGTTGCACGGGCCGAACAATCCTATGCTGAATGCAAACGTACAGGTCAAACCGTGTCTTTAGATCAACTAATAAAAGACAATGACTTGGAAGATTGAGTTTACTGTTCAAGCAGCAAAACAGTTTAACAAGTTGGACAAACCGATACAGCAAAGGATCAGTACCTTCCTTACTTCCCGGTTGGCTAAATTAGACGATCCACGGCAACTGGGAAAACAACTGCAAGGGCCGTTGTCGGAGTTTTGGTCTTACAGAGTTGGCGATTACCGATTATTGGCAGTATTTGAAGGTGATCGATTGATCATTGT
>DATBQC010000405.1:0-5402 GCA_036561065.1 Methylobacter sp.
AGGCGGCGGTTTTCCTCAATGGAACTGCAACTGCCACAATTGTCACCGCTTGCGGCACAAGGAAATGAACGGCAAAGCCCGTACCCAGTCATCCATTGCGATCAGTACCGATAACCTTAACTGGCTGCTGTTTAATACCTCGCCCGACATTCGCGCCCAACTGGAAGCCTTTCCCGCTATCCAGCCTAAAGAAGGCGTTCGCGATACCGGCATTAAAGCGATCATGCTGATCGACAGCCAGATTGACCATACCACAGGCCTGCTGATGCTCCGGGAAGGCAAACCGCTGGACGTTTACTGCACGGAAATGGTCAAGCAAGACCTGACCACCGGTTTTCCGTTATTCAACATGCTGGCCGATTACTGCACCGTCAACCATCACCCGATTCCATACGATGGCAGCAGCTTTACCATTCCCGGCATCGATGATTTGCGCTTTTATACTCAAGCTCTAAAAAGCAAGGCGCCGCCTTATTCTCCGCATCGCCATGACCCGCATGACGGCGACAATATCGGCGTGATCATCGAGCAAATTTCGACCGGCAAAAAAGTGTTTTATTCCCCCGGCTTGGGCGAAATAGAGCCGCATGTGATGGCAGCCATGCAAACCGTTGATTGTTTAATGGTAGACGGCACCTTCTGGACCGATGACGAAATGTGCACACAGAACATCAGCCACAAAAAAGCCCGCGAAATAGGCCACTTGCCGCAATCCGGCGAAGGCGGCATGATAGAAGTTTTAAACGGCGTTGCCAAAGCACGCAAAATATTGATCCATATCAACAACACCAACCCCATTTTAGACGACGATTCCGAACAGCGTAAGATACTCGATGCAGCAGGCATTGAAGTCTCCTACGACGGTTTAGAGATCGACTTATAAAGGACACACCATGAGCAGTGATAATAAAGCCTGGACCAAAGAACAATTTGAAGCCGAACTACGCGGCATGGAAAGTCATTACCATATTCATCATCCTTACCATACCCTGATGAACGAAGGTAAACTGACCAAAGCGCAATTGCAGGGCTGGGTCGCCAACCGCTTTTATTATCAGGTCTGCATCCCCATTAAGGACGCAAACATCTTGGCCAATTGCCCGGATCGAGAAACCCGCGCAAAATGGATACAGCGAATTATGGATCATGACGGACACCCCGGCGATCCGGGCGGCATTGAAGCATGGATCCAACTGGGCATCGCGGTCGGCCTGACGCGGGAAGACATCACATCGCTAAAATACGTGCTGCCGGGCGTACGTTTTGCGGTCGATGCCTATGTTAATTTTGCCCGCCGGGCGGAATGGCACGAAGCGGCAAGCTCATCACTAACCGAGCTGTTCGCCCCCAAGATTCACCAGCAACGTCTGGATAACTGGCCGGAACACTACCCTTGGGTTGATCAGGAAGGCTATATCTATTTCCGCAAACGCCTGACCGAAGCGCGACGCGATGTCGAACATGGCTTGGCGATTACGCTGGACTGGTATAAAACCCGCGAACAACAAGATCGCATGATTGAAATTCTGAAATTTAAACTGGATGTGCTCTGGACAATGGCGGATGCGATGTACTTGGCTTATATTCATGACATGCCACCTTATTTTAATATTGAAAAATAAAACATTAGATGAGTTGCGACAATGTAACTCATCTATTTTTATCGCCAGTCGGGTTGCGCTAATACATTACACACCATACCCAAATGCCGACATTGTTGATAATTGATGGATTCAAATTTTTCTTTTATGCGAACGAGCATGAACCGAAGCACATTCATGTCATGAAAGGCGGCGATTTTGCTAAAATCGAGTTAGCCTCGCTACAGATAGTGCATAATTACATGAAGCCAAAAGATATAAATAAAGCGCTCGCACTTGTGGCAATTCACAAGAATGAGTTTGAGAGGAAATGGGATGAGTATTTTAGCCAAAGGTAAATCCGTTCATTTTGATGACCGTTATTTGCAGGTTGAACTTGAGGATGACCGCGTCATTTTAACGCCGATGTCATGGTACAAAGAGCTACAAGAAGCTTCGTTAAAACAGTTATCCAACTATCAATTTATTTGTCAGGGCAGCGGCATTGAATGGCCCGAATTAGATTACCATCTGAGCATCGAAAGCATGTTACTGGCTGACATTAAAAAACACGCCGCATAGAAAAAAATAAACACACTAAAATGAGCATTAACCCAAACCAAACCATCAAATTTTCCCCTATGCATCGCCTGCAATGGGAAGAAGCCCAGCAAAAAGATGTTATCCTCTACCCCGAAGGCATGGTGGAACTTAACCAAAGTTCCGCAGAAATCCTGAAGATGTGCGACGGCACCCGCAAGCTCGCCCAGATCGTCGCTGACCTGGAACAGAAATTTGCAACAACCGGTCTCGCAAATGACATTACCGCTTTCTTGGAGGTCGCTTTAAAAAATGGCTGGATCCAACAAAACTAACCCTACGACTGAGCTCAGGACAGGCATCACTCCGCCGCGCTGGCTGCTGGCAGAACTGACTTATGCCTGTCCGTTACAGTGCCCTTATTGCGCCAACCCGATTGATTATGCGAAATATCAATCCGAACTGGACACCGAGGATTGGAAGCGCGTACTCACGCAAGCCCGCAAAATGGGCGCAGTGCAACTGGGCTTTTCCGGCGGCGAACCGTTAACCCGGAAAGACCTGCCCGAGCTGGTTAAACACGCCAGAGACCTGGGTTATTATTCCAATTTGATTACCTCCGGCTATGGGCTGACCGAAGAAAAAATCGTACAACTTAAAGAGGCTGGGCTTGACCATATTCAGGTCAGCATCCAAGCGAGCAGCCAGGAACTGAACGACCATCTGGCCGGAACCGAATCGTTCCAGCTCAAGAAAGAAGTTGCGCATCTGGTCAAAAAACACGGCTACCCGATGGTGCTGTGCGTGGTCATACACCGCGAAAACATCCACCAGATGCCGGAAATACTGGCAATGGCGGAAGAGCTAGGCGCAGACTACCTGGAGCTGGCAAACACCCAGTATTACGGCTGGGCGCATGCTAACCGCGATTTATTGCTCCCTACCAAAGAGCAGTTTGAACAGGCCGAGCAAATCGCCCAGGCTTTTAAAGAAAAAGTCGCCGGGAAGATGAAGATCTATTATGTGGTGCCGGATTTTTATGAAGACAGGCCCAAAGCCTGCATGAACGGCTGGGGAACAACCTTCTTGACCATCGCACCGGATGGCGTAGCCCTGCCGTGCCATTCCGCCCGCGATCTGCCGGGACTGGATTGTCCCAATGTGAAAGACTACAGCATTGAACAAATCTGGAACGAATCCAAAGCATTCAATTTTTTCCGTGGCTATGAATGGATGAAAGAGCCGTGCAGCAGCTGCGATGAAAAGGAAAAAGATTTCGGCGGCTGCCGTTGCCAGGCTTATTTATTAAGCGGCGACATGTACGCCGCCGACCCGGTGTGCAGCAAATCACCTAATCACCACGTCATTCAGGAAGCGATAGATTCAGCCAAGGCAAGCGCTTTAGCTGCCAACGAAAAACCGTTGATTTTCCGGAACAGCAAAAACTCGCGACTGTTATCTTAAAACCATTGGGAGGGGCTAATTTCTTCTACAGCCCCTCCCAAGGCGTATACAAGCCGTCGACATTGACCCCAAACATATCCAAAACCCGACCAACGGTTTCATCGACCATAGCCGCCAGCGAATCCGATTTGCTGTAGAAAGCCGGCATCGGCGGAAAAATGATGCCGCCCATTTCCGTCACGCTTGCCATGTTGCGGATATGAATCAGATTTAACGGGGTTTCTCGGGGCATAACCACCAAGCGTCGGCGCTCCTTTAATACCACGTCAGCCGACCGTGAAATCAGATTATCACCAAAACCGTGCGCCACCGCCGACAAGGTTTTCATCGAACACGGCGCGATAATCATCCCTTCTGTTTTAAAGCCGCCGCTGGAAATACTGGCGGCAATGTCATCAATGCCGTGAGTCACATCTGCCAGCTCAGCCAGTGCGGCCCGTTTCATGCCCATCTCATGTTTTAAATTCACTACACCTGCGGATGAGATGACCAAATGCGTTTCCCATTGCTCCTGTGCTTGCAAGACTTGCAGCATCCTGACCCCATAAACCGCGCCGGTCGCACCGGTCATGGCGATGATTAAACGTTTTTTTTGCTTCATTTTTTATATGGCTCAAAATACTGATTTTATAATCAATATGTTTACAAATAAATGCACCACGAAGACACGAAGAAAAACAAGGTAAAAACTTCGTGTTCTTCGTGCCTTCGTGGTGATAAATTTTAAGTTGATCCGTGCGAGAGGGACTACTCCCCTGCCCTGACATCAAACTCGATCTTCCAGCGACTTTGATCTTTTTGGGATATGGCTTGCAGTTCCAGCGTACCGACTTCGGTTACGGCAGCACACAGATGCACCGGCACCACATCGCCGGGCCTGCGGCCTTCTTCCGGCAAGGTGATTTCAATCTCGTCGAGTTCGTCTAGCTCCTCGTTAGTCCAGTAATCCAGACGGGTTCCGACTTTATCCTCGCGCCGAGTGTTCGAGGCGAAAAAGCGAAACCGCACCGGCTCACCAATCACCAGACCGAATTCATCATCCGGTAATTCCTGCTGAGTGCCTTCTTCCATACCGAACGGGGCAATGCACAATGCCTGGATTTCCGGTGCCATGCCAGGCACAGCGGGCATCGCGCTTTCTATTCCGACATAATAAGAGGCCGCTGTGCCGCCTTTAATGCGCACACCCTTGCCTTTGCGAACGTAGCCATAGTAAGCCGCGCCACGGGCAACCGCCAGGTCAAGGTCGGCACCGGTCAGTAGCCTGGCTTCAGGTGCTTGCTCCGCTCGCAGCCATGAATTCAACACGTCCATTAACCGATCAGCCAAAGTACCAGCCTTTAACACGCCACCGTTAAACAACACAGCAGTAGGATGAAGGAAACTCGCATGTTCCGGCAGATTGATGTCTTTAAGCTCGTCCGCAGCGCCTTGTTGCTTGGCTAAAAATGCCGCCAGATGACGGGTAATGCCTGCATCCTGAGCATAAGGCAAACCGGCGCTTCTTAAGCCGGTACGAGGACGGCTTGTCGGTCTGTCGGTGACCGTCACCTTGGGCAGGAAGCCTTCGACCAACACGCGATTAACTTCCTCGCGGGTTAATTCGGTGCGCAGTGTGCCTCCGATTAAAGATGAACTCCGGCTTGCGACTACCAACGGAATATTATCAAGCTCGGAATGATTGAACAGCTTTTCCTTCGCATCGCGGCAACTGTGGGTTAAAGCTTGAAGCTGCCATGGTTCTAAACGTTTGCCGTCTTTTTCCAGCTTAGTCTTAACGGTATAGGCCAAAGCCAAATCCATATTGTCGCCGCCCAG
>DATBQC010000406.1:0-1636 GCA_036561065.1 Methylobacter sp.
GGAGTACATGGATCAAGTGGCGGGAAATCGACTGTGCTGCATTGAACATTAACGAATGTGAGGATAAAAAAATGAGACAACTCAGCGAATTTATCGGTGCGAAATCGAGCGAAATGGGTATCGCCGAAATGGCGGTCTGGAACGCGACCATCGAACTGGCTGATTGGGCCAAACGGCATCAAATTGCCATCGAGAAGGGGCCGATGTTTGGCTTTCGAATAGGGTTGTCGGAGGATGCAGCCGCCGCTATTGCTTGTATCAGTCCGGAGCATCAACGTATTGTCGCCGATGCCATCGGTGTATTGCCAGAAGATGCGCCCAGCATGAGTATGAAACAGCCCAAAGGACTTGAGCGAATTCGCCTGGCTCGCATGCAAGGGCCGACCATGGAAGAACTCCTGCCTGGTTCGCAGGAAGGAGGGGGCAATGCTGAATAAAATCCGTAATTTGGCAGTAAAAATGCTGCAAATACTGGCAATCACTTCGCCGCTTCTTTTCATTTCGTGGGGCATAAGCAAAGTAGCCAGAGTAGCCGACCAAATGCCGATGAGGGGTGACGGGATGATCAAAGGCAAGGGGCTGTCCGCCGTGTTGGATCAATTCCCATCCACGAATGACCCGGCAATCAAAAGTGGAGCAAAGAAATGAAGCAAATTTTCATCTGTCTGTTATTGGCGGTAGTATCAGGAAGTGCGCTTGCCGGCGACTTGCCGAATCCGCGCTTGACGCCAGGTGCGATCAATCCGGACGTGACGCAGCAAAATATTCAGCAAACGGTGTGCATCAAGGGCTACACAAAAACGATCCGGCCGCCGGCGTATTTCACCAACAGTCTCAAGCGGCGGCAGATCCGGCAGTACGGCTACGACGATACCAATCCGCGCGACTACGAAGAAGATCACCTGGTAGCGCTGTCGATTGGCGGTGCGCCTGAAGATGAACGGAATTTGTGGCCGCAGCCGCGCAACAGCGCATGGGGTGCCGACAAGAAGGACCAGCTCGAATTCGTCATCTACAAAATGGTCTGCGCCAATGAAATCAGCTTGAAGGACGCGCAGGTCGCGATGGCGACGAACTGGATTGCGGCCTGGAAGAAATATGTGCCCAGCCGGTTGTCATCCCGTTTCAACAATGTTGATTGAGATTGATAGTGAGAACATCGGACAGCATAGTTGGCATCATTGGTGATATCCAGACGGCCCGAAAAGGCGTGCGCTCGAAGGGAGAGGTCGATGTGAAAAGCAGCCGCACAAAGCAAATTCGCCAGGCGAAAGACGCATCGAGCGATGCGCCAGTGTTGATTGAATTCGGGACAAAGATGTCGAAACGCAGGGTCGCCGGAAAGATGACTTACACCATTGTGATTGCAGTGCATGACCAGGTTGCGGCTCAACGCTGGACTGGTTGTTTTATTGATGGTCAAAACTTCGCGGTCGGCGGAATCGCCGAGGCAAAAGCTCTGCACACCCAGCTTGGAAAATGCATTGCGTCCTGCGAAAAGTTTCAGGCCAGCGGTCGTTACGATTTTGGATGAACCATGTATTGGAAATATTTTGAGGGATCCTTTGCTTCGTGCGCCGATGGCAAGGGAATGATGGAACAGGCGTGAATTTTTATAGGAGCAGAAGATGCCAAA
>DATBQC010000407.1:0-4703 GCA_036561065.1 Methylobacter sp.
CCTTTGAACTGGGTTGAGGTATAGACCGAGTAGCCCGTATGAAGCTTGCGTAATATGGGATTTCGTGGCTCCGATGTCCTGTATATTACGCTACACTTCATACAGGCTACACCAATAGATTTACCAGCATCTGTTCATAAATATCGGACAAAATCACCAAGTCTTCCACGCCGATATGTTCGTTGATTTTATGGATGCTTTCATTCAACGGGCCCAGTTCGATAACCTGTGCCCCGGTCGGGGCGATAAACCGTCCGTCTGAAGTGCCGCCGCCGGTATCGTCCAAGGTTTCAAATCCGGTCACGGTTTTGATTGCGGCATGGGCGGCATCGATCAATGCGCCCGGCTGGGTCAGGAAAGGATTGCCCGACAAGCGCCATTCCAGTTCGTACTTGAAATCGTATTTGTCCAGTATCGCGCGGGTGCGCTGTTTGATGGTTTCCTCGTCCAGTTCGGTGCAAAAACGCAAGTTGAACTGAACCGCCACGCTGCCGGGGATGATGTTTTCCGCGCCGGTTCCGGCATTGATATTGGAAACCTGCAAGCTGGTCGGAGGGAAAAACTCATTGCCGTGATCCCAGACTTCTTCGGTCAGGTCTTTTAAGGCCGGGGCGAATGTATGTATAGGGTTGTCGGCAAGCTCAGGGTAGGCGACATGGCCTTGTATGCCTGCGATGGTCAATTTTGCGCATAAGGAGCCGCGCCGACCGACGCGAATGACATCGCCGATTTTCTTGTCGCTGGACGGCTCGCCGACCAAACACCAGTCTATTTTCTCGTTGCGCTGTTCCAGCACTTCGACGACTTTAACCACGCCATTGGTGGCGATGCCTTCTTCGTCGCTGGTCATCATCACAGCGATAGAACCTTGATGATCCGGGTGCTTGGCAATAAAGCGTTCGACTGCGGTGATAAAACAGGCGATGCCGCCTTTCATATCGGCAGCGCCGCGGCCATAAAGCTTGCCGTCGCGAATCGTCGGCTCAAAAGGCGGTGAAACCCAGGCCTCCAACGGGCCTGTAGGTACGACATCGGTGTGGCCGAGGAAGGTCAGCAGCGGTTTGGCATCGCCGCGTCTAAGCCAGATATTTTGGGTGTCTTCAAAGTCCAGGCGCTCTTCTTTGAAGCCCAGTTTGGTTAAACGTGCCTCCAGCACATCCTGGCATCCCGCATCTTTTGGAGTGACCGATTCGCGGCTGATAAGGTCTTTAAGGAGTTCTAGTGTGTCGCTCATAGTAATTCGGCTTGGTAGTTCTCGGCTTTAAATCCAATGATTAGCTTGTCGCCGGCATCTAAAACCGGGCGTTTAATCAGGGTTGGGGTGGTCAGCATCAGCTGTAGGGCTTTTTCTTGGGTCAGGTCGCTTTGCTGCTCGGCACTGAGCTGGCGCCAGCTGGTGCTGCTGCGGTTAAGCAGTTTGATCCAATCCAAATGATCGGCAAAATGTTGTAGCAGCTCAGGTGTTAAACCATCGGTGCGAAAATCGTGAAACCGATAGCTTATGCCGTTTTGATCCAGCCAGTTGCGCGCTTTTTTAACGGTGTCGCAGTTCTTTATGCCGTAAAGTGTTTGAGTTTTTGGGCTTTGCAAATTTACAATCTCCATGCGGAAAGCGCGTAACGCTTCGCGAATTGATGTTGAAATGGAAGGATGCTTAACAATCCCCAGCTCATCAAGGTGTGAGCCGATAATCGGTAAGGTGATTGAGGCTGCGTCAACAACTTGAGCTGACATGACGGTCAGCGTTTCTTTGAGTGATGCTTGGGCGATAGTGGCTCGCGGTGACGCATTAAGTAAAGCAACGGGCTTGTTTACAAATGCTTCGCTACCCACCATCCAGTCCAAGGCATTTTTTATTACCCCCGTTACGCCGTGAGCGTATTCCGGGCTGGCGATAATAACGCCGTCGGCTTCGAGAAGACGGGCGTGAAAATGGGCAACTGCCAGCGAATCGGTTATTTCAAGGTCGGGGTTGAACAGCGGCAGACTGCCCAGTTCACTATACAAATCGATGCGAACATCGCTAGGTGCCAAGCTAGCAACCGCTCTTAGTAGTGCGGAGTTCAACGATGCTGAGCGTAGGCTACCTGAAATAGCCAGGATTCTGACAGTCGGCATCGTTGATTCTATAGCGGTTTTATAATTGGCTGTTCAGCAATTCGTCTATGCTGGGCAATTGTTTGTCAGTTTTGCAGCGGCTTTTATAAAGATCGACAAATTCCATAAAGGCTTGTTCAAGGTCTGCCAAGATTTCTTCTTCATTCTCACGCTCATCATCGGGAACGTCAGGCGAATCCAGATATTCGTGTTGCAGGGCGACTTCGCTGTTTAAAGCAAGCGTAGCGTAAATGATGGCATTGTTTGATATGTTTTCGCTCATGGTTGTGGCCTTGGTTAAGTTATTGTAAGGATATAGAAAGGACTGCTATCAGTCCTGTTCTCTAAAACGAATGGTAAGACCTTGCAAAAAATTCCTTAAAATCTGGTCGCCGCATTCCCGGTGATGTTTATGGTCTTTTTGCCTGAAAAAAGAGCTGAGTTCACCTTTGGATAGTTCAAAATCAGCCAGTTTTAGGGTGCTGAGCATGTCCTCTTCTTTAAATTCCAGCGCAATTCTCAGTTTTTTAAGGATGGTGTTATTGGTCAACGGTTCGGATTTTTTGGGCTGCGCGGGCGGATTCTCCTGTTTGCCTCTTCTATAGATAATCAGGCCGTCTAAAAATTGTTCCATCAGCTTATTGTTAAGCGGGACGTAATCGGCTTCGTTGTCTTTCTTGAGCAGCTTGAGCAGCTCATCCCGGCTTATTTCCGCGTCGCCTAAGGCAAAGATCTCGATCATGGTCGGGTCTTTTAGCTCTAAAGCGTAGCGTACCCGGCGTAAAACATCGTTGTTAATCATGGTTTGTGAGTGATTGGGGTTGGGTTGGTCTGACGGTATGAATCCTGCCAGAACTGTTCATTGAAGTGTTGGAACTTACTCCAGCGTACTGCATTTATGTGTTGGCTTATCAGGGCTTGAATAAAGGGGAATGAATAGGATTAAACTCCTTCATCCGTGCCATTAGGTCAAGCTGTCTGTCTGCAATCAGTTGGGCTGACGATGCTCTTTTAACTTAACAACATTGGGATAATGATACCATGTCCGCCAAAAAGCATTTCCAGATAAGCGTTAGTTTTTCAGGGCATTTGCATCCAGACCAGGGTCACCATGACCATGGAGGTGATGGTGACAATGCATCCGGCGGTTTTGGGGAAGGACATGATGAGCTTGTCGAATCCAGTGTGCATGGCATCGGCCTTCTTAAATGAAGTGCCGGTGCGTGTCGAAATCCAGGTTCCAGAAAGTGCTTCCATCTTCGATAGGGTGCTTAGAGAAAATCCGAGTATTAATCCAGTTGCAATCCCCAACACACTTCCCAATATCAAAAACCACTTTATGCTATTTAGAATCCAGGAAACAAATAGGCTGGGCAAGTGCAGCGAGTTACTGATGCCCGGAACTGCGACTTCCATGTCCACTTGCGTTATCAACCGGATTGCCGCATATACTGCGCCTGTTGTAATGAACGCCGATAGGACATATCGGTAACGTTGCACAAACGGCCAAGAGTCGCGCGGAATATCAAGCACCCGCGTCGCTCGGCGAAAACTCACCCAGCTGTTCATTTTGTCGAATATCCGAAACATCAATTCACTCTGGAAGATCAAGCCGATGCCGACCAGCAGAGAAAAACCGCCGCCTACGAGCAAGAACCTTAAAAATGAGGGGAGCAGTATTTGGTCGATTACATAAGGTGGAATTGACAACATGGGGCAAGTCCTATGGTTGGTGGATACGATGTAAAAAATACATTTTTCCGGACAGTTATTTTAAAAATAAACAACTATATATCTTGATGCACCGTTTGCAAAGTGCAGCGCGGCCTTGCAAAATTTAGTGCAGACGGCGCAATTCTGGCTCGGTTGTAAATCGAGCCATCCCATTCATTGGTTTCAATTTTCTTTGTTGCAACCGATCTGTTAATCAATCCCGCAATAATTCATTAATCCCGGTTTTGCTGCGGGTTCTTTCATCAACTTGTTTGATGATAACCGC
Source organism: Methylobacter sp. (assembly GCA_036561065.1). Lineage (GTDB taxonomy): Bacteria > Pseudomonadota > Gammaproteobacteria > Methylococcales > Methylomonadaceae > Methylobacter_A. Next base: position 4,097 of record DATBQC010000407.1, read on the forward strand.
GCAATACAAACTGTACTTGCCGTCCGCTGATGGCAGGTTGCCTGCAACCACGACTGAACCTGCCGGAATGCGGCCATAGCTGACTTCACCGGTCATACGGTTGTAGATTTTGGTGCTTTGACCTATGTAGACTCCCATTGAAATGACCGAGCCTTCTTCGACGACAACGCCTTCGACGATTTCCGAACGTGCGCCGATGAAGCAGTTATCTTCAATGATCGTTGGGCCAGCTTGTAAAGGTTCCAGAACGCCGCCGATGCCGACGCCGCCGGACAGATGCACGTTCTTGCCGATTTGCGCGCAAGAGCCGACGCTGGCCCAGGTGTCAACCATGGTGCCGCTGTCGACATAGCCGCCGATGTTGACGAATGATGGCATCAAAATAGCGCCGGGAGCAACGTAAGCGCCGTGACGGACAACGGCATTTGGCACGACCCGTACACCGGAGTTTGCAAAGTCTTCTGGCGAGTAAGTGCTGAACTTAGCTTCAACCTTGTCGTAATAACGGGTGTTGCCGCCTTCCATGACGCGGTTTTCGTTGATTCTGAACGACAGCAATACGGCTTTTTTCAGCCACTGGTTGACGACCCACTCGCCGCTGGTTTTT
>DATBQC010000408.1:0-16228 GCA_036561065.1 Methylobacter sp.
GTCGTGAAACAAATTGAAATCGTCCGTTGCATTACGGGCAACATCGATGTGTATTTGATGAAAAACGTCCGAACTGTCTGATTGTTTCATTAGCGTCTCGGCAAAAGAATCCTGGGATTGTCTCGTCCACGAAAAGCACAAAAAGCACGAAAATTTCAGATATACCAAGGCTCTCCTGAGTTCAATGAAGGGCTGTAGGCTGCCACCAAAACGGCGAATGGCTATAACAACATATCGATTTATTTCGTGTCTTTCGTGCTTTTCGTGGACAAATTATTAATCAATAAAACGTTTGGTCAAATCGCCAAACTCATCGATCCGGCGGTCGCGCAGGAACGGCCATATTTGCCTGACCCGCTCGGCTCTTGCTTTATCAATTGTGCAGCTTAGCACTTTGGTTTCCGAATCATTGGCGCTGGCGAGGATTTCCCCTTGCGGCCCTGCTATAAAACTATTGCCCCAGAAGTTAATGCCGGATGTAGAGTCCGGCGCTTGCTCAAAGCCGATACGGTTACAGGAAATAACCGGGATGCCGTTGGCGACAGCGTGGGAACGCTGAATGGTAATCCAGGCATCCAACTGGCGCTGCTGTTCAACAGTCGAATCATCGGCATCCCAACCTATCGCTGTCGGGTAAATCAACAGCTCCGCACCGGCCAAAGCCATCAGTCTGGCGGCCTCAGGGTACCATTGATCCCAGCAAACCAACACGCCCAATTTACCGATAGACGTTTCAATAGGCTTGAAACCCAAATCGCCGGGCGTGAAATAATATTTTTCATAAAACCCCGGATCGTCGGGGATGTGCATTTTTCGGTACTTGCCGGCAATGCTGCCATCCTTGTCGAACACAACCGCGGTGTTGTGATAAAGCCCCGGCGCCCGTTTTTCGAAGATGGTCGAGACGATGACGATGCCGAGTTCTTTAGCCACGTCCGACAAGATTGCAGTGGTCGGTCCTGGAATAGGCTGAGCAAGATCGAAGTTATGATGATCTTCGCTCTGGCAAAAATACGGCCCCAGATGCAGCTCAGGCAATACTACCAAGTCGGCATTTGCAGCTGCGGCTTCATGGATTTTTGCAATGGAAAAATCAAGGTTGGTCTGTCTGTCTTCATCGCAGGGCTGCTGGACAGCGCTAACGGTTAATGTCGATTTCATGGTGATCGTATGAGGTGGTTTTCGATGGACGTTATTTTACAATGATTTCAGGATGGCAAATAACAAAACTGCGTTGTATCGGGGAAAACGCGTGTTACGACGGCGCTTGAACTGCTCTAATCAAAGTTGCTGGCTAACAAAAATCAACGCCAGCATCACACCACCGTTTAGATATTACGTCTTACCGCGTTGGATTTTTTGTTTTGTGGAATTAGTTTTTTGTCTAGAGACGAATTTGGTTATACTCAGGCTGTAGTAAAGAACGGGGCGGTGTTATGTATCGTTCTAAATTTTGATATACACCGATTAGGGTGTCTATTTAACATTAGGTCTTTAGGAATACACATATATGAATGAACAGGAATATGCAGGGTTTTGGATTAGAACCGGAGCCGCACTAATAGATACAATATTCATATTAATTATAACCATGCCCATACTTACTGCCATATATGGCATAGATTACTGGGCAGGCGAGTCATTTTTTCTGGGTTTTTGGGATGCCCTGCTAAATTACATATTACCCGCAATTGCTGTTATTGTTTTCTGGGTTTATAAATCTGCTACTCCAGGAAAAATGGCAACAAAGCTAACCATTGTAGATGCAAAAACTGGAGGCAAACCATCTATAGGCCAATTCATAGGCCGCTACCTTGGCTACTATATTTCAATGATCCCATTATTTCTTGGAATCATATGGGTTGGTATTGATAAACGAAAACAAGGATGGCATGACAAGCTTGCTGGCACAGTAGTAATAAGAAGCAATAAAACTGAGCCAGTTAAATTTGAAAGTCAGGTGTAACATGGCGCTCAAGCGGGATGGGCGCTATCGCGCCCGCCCCTTAGTTTTACGTTAGAGAGCATAAGCAACTATGACAAAAGCTTCCGAAGCATTTAATAGATCCATTTGTGATGCAGAAAACCTCCTTGCACGTTTTGATGCGGAGAAAGCCCCTTTAAATGGAAAGAATGGTGAAGTCCTCAAGCGAGCTGGTCTCGTAATGGCATTAGCTGCTTGGGAGACATACGTGAAGGACCGAATCAGAGATGAATTCGATGTATGGCTTCAGGCAGTGGAAGGAAGTCCAATTGGTAAGTTTGTGCGTAGACGACTTGAAGATGACCTTAAGCGATTCTTCAATCCAAACTCGGAAAGAACCCGCCGAATATTTCACGACTACTTTGAAATCGATATTACCAAGGAATGGGCATGGGACAATTATAACAATGCAACAGCCAAGAAGGCTCTCGACGCTCTAATCGCAAAGAGAGGCGATGCCGCACACCAAGCTAACACAGCCGAGCACCCAAGTGCGGAGCCGCACCAAGTGAAAAGAGAAGAGCTAGAAAAGGGAATCCGCTTTCTAAAAGGCCTAGTTGCTGCGACTGAAAAGGTAAAAGTCACTAAATAATCTCTAACTCATGAAATCAATGGGCTCAGATTAAATTGATTTTCAATTCATTCTGACCCCATTGATTCTCAACGATTTAAGGATTGGAAATAATGAATTGTGGAAGCGCTGTCCTACGACGGCGTTTGAACGGTTCCTGTCATCAACCTGCCAAGTTGCCGGTCATGAATGCGACTTAACAGAATCAGTGCCAGCATCGCGCCAATCAGCGCATAAGCCATGTCCGATTGCGTATCCCAAATATAGCCTTGAGTGCCTAAAAACGCTTCGGCGGCTTCCTGGCTTAATATTGCAACCCACCATTCAATCAGTTCGTAAAAGGCGCTGATCGCAAGACAGATACAGATGATGAAAAAATTAAGCCATTTGATGCTTGCCACGACATGATTCTTGATCAGGATTTCCCTGGCGATGATCGCAGGGACAAAACCTTGGGCGAAATGCCCGAGTTTATCGTAATTATTGCGGTCTAAATTGAAGCTGTCTTTGAACCAGTCGAACAGCGGGACTTCGGCGTAAGTGTAATGTCCGCCAACCATTAAAATAAGGCTGTGGATCAGGATCAAGCTATAAGCCAGATCCGTTAAGCGGAATGTACGGCGCGTCGCAACAAGCACAATAAAGGCGATCATCGCTGGCGCTGTTTCAAGCACCCAGGTCAGGTAATCTTTGGGATAGATGCCCGACCAAAGCAGCACCGAAAAAAATATCCCCAGCCATGCTTTATTCATGGTTTATTTCGCTAGCGCTTGTTGATAGGAATCTTCGCTAAATCCACGGATGGCGGTGCCATTGATGACCGCCAGCGGGATGCCGCTATAACCCGGATCAAGCGTTTTTTTGCGCGTTGCGGCATCAGGGTCTTTTTCAATATCGTAGGCATTAAAGGCAATATTGTTCTTGCGCAGAAAGGCCATGGCCTTTTTGCAATAAGGGCACCAACTGGTGACGTAAAGATCGACTTGAGGTGCTGCTGCCGGTTGAGTCTGTTTATCGACCGGCGTCGGTTGAGGGGATTTTACTTCAAGCTCATTGCGGTTTTCTATAGCCGCCGGATGAGCAGGTTTTGACCCGGAGAAATGCGATTTGCCATCGGCACCGGTCCATTTGTAGATTTCGGCCTGGACGGGTAACGCAAATGTCAGTGCAACCAGCAGAAGTAGCGATGGATTAATGGTCATTGTGTAGGTTCCTGTGTTTGGGGGACTAAAATTTAATCGGGTTCTTGGCAACCACTATGCCCCTGCTTGGTACAAAGCTGGTAGTTTAAATGACTCGCCCAGTATTGGTAGGCTTGTTCAACATCATCCCAGCTGTCGAAAGTGCCCATTATAGTTTTTCCGCCTGCCCGGCAGTCTGCTGAAGCCATCAGCAATTCACCCGTTTGTGAATCTGTAATTTTGCCTTCGATACTGGCTTGGCCCACGAAAGATTCAGTGCCTAGCGCCAATCGTTCAAGCAGTGAGAAGGCGCGAGCCGAAGGGTAGATGGCAGTATAGAAATCCAGCAGCGGTATCGAAGATTCCGCATCAGTGATCGCAAATTGAACTCGTAGCGTATCGGGGCCGGGATGAGTGACCAGTTTGAAGTTTTTCTTCAAGGCTTCCTGTATTTTGTATTCGAAAAGTTCCTTAAACCGGTGGTTATCAGCATGCGTCATGCCATTAAGGTCGGAATCGGGCAGCTTGCTGATGACGACGGGATCTAAAATGATTTTTTTATAACCGGCCCAGTTAGTGCCGTCTTTCCAGAAACTCAATAAAGCATCGCCGTCCTCGCCGTCTTTAAGCAGGGAATAATCATCCAGGAAGTGCGAGGTTTCGACATACCTGGCCTGATAGGTTCTTGCGCAACCGACGCTGAGCAGGGTAAAGGCAATGAGGGCAATAGTCTTAATGGTCGGCATGTGTTCACTCGGTTGATTTTTGAGATTTATGCTGGATTTCTAAGCTGGAACTCGGGAATCAGCGAATTGGTATGTTGTGTTGCTCAGGCATTCATCCTTTGGATAATGACCTTCGGCAATTGCTCCATACTGTCGGCAGCTTAGAACCTATTTGAAAATTTTCGTGTTTTTTGTGGGTTTCGTGGACTAATCGTCGCTTTTAGATGGAAGGGTCGGCATGGGTATCAAATCCTGTTCACTGTAATGCGCGTGTTTGTGTTAATCCGGCTTTGCTCGTATATTATACGGTTGTTTAAATTGCCGGAACTATTTAATGGATACGATCAGCATTCGTGGCGCCAGAACGCATAACCTGAAAAATATCGATCTTGACCTGCCTAGGGATCAATTGATCGTCATTACCGGGCTGTCCGGTTCGGGCAAGTCGTCGCTGGCCTTTGACACCATTTATGCCGAAGGACAACGGCGCTATGTCGAATCGCTGTCCACCTACGCTCGACAGTTTTTATCGATCATGGAAAAGCCGGATGTCGACCATATCGAAGGCCTGTCGCCAGCCATTTCCATTGAGCAAAAATCCACCTCGCACAATCCGCGTTCTACAGTCGGCACCATCACCGAAATCTACGATTATTTAAGGTTGCTGTATGCCCGCGCCGGAACGCCGCGTTGCCCCGAGCACCAAGCCTCGCTGGAGGCGCAAACCGTCAGCCAGATGGTCGATCATGTGCTCTCGCAACCTCAGGATCAGCGCTGGATGTTGCTGGCGCCGGTGGTTAATGACCGCAAGGGCGAGCATATCCAGTTGCTCGACGATCTGCGTGCCCAGGGTTTTATTCGCGCCCGGATTGACGGCACTGTGTATGACCTGGACGAGCCGCCGGTGCTGGATTTAAAAAAGAAACATACCATTGAAGTCATTGTCGACCGCTTTAAAATCCGCGACGACATCGCGTTACGCTTGTCCGAATCTTTCGAGACGGCTTTGCGTATCGCCGACGGCATCGCTATCGCCGCCTGCATTGATGACGCGACTGAACTGATGTTTTCCGAGCGTTACGCCTGTCCTCTTTGCGGCTACAGCCTGACCGAACTGGAACCTCGAATCTTCTCGTTCAATAATCCCAAAGGCGCGTGCGGCAGTTGCGACGGACTGGGCGTACGGCAGCATTTCGATCCCGAGTTGATTATCCATAACCCCGACATCAGCCTTGCCGGTGGCGCGATTCGCGGCTGGGATCGGCGCAACGCTTATTATTACCAAATCATCTGTTCGCTGGCCAAGCACTACAAATTCGACCCGGAAGCGCCGTTTTCTGAGCTGTCCAAAGAACATCAAGCCGTTATCCTCTACGGCAGCGGCCATGAGGAGATTGAATTCAAGTTCATGACCGGAGCCGGATCGGTCAAAAAGAAGCGTCATAGTTTTGAAGGCATCATCGCCAATATGGAACGGCGTTACCACGAGACCGATTCGCAATTGGTGCGCGACGAACTGGCCAAATACTTGTCCCAAAAACCTTGCAATGTTTGCGAGGGCGCAAGGCTTAATGTCTCGGCCAGGAATGTGTTTGTCGAGGATTTGCCGATCCACCATTTGACCCGTTTTCCGATTCGTAAATCTTTGGACTTTTTTGCGCAGCTTAATCTGACCGGCAAGCGCGGCGAAGTTGCGGCAAAAATCGTCAAGGAAATCCAGGAACGGCTGGAGTTCCTGGTCAATGTCGGCCTCGATTATTTAACGCTGGATCGTAGCGCGGATACGCTGTCCGGCGGCGAAGCGCAGCGCATCCGACTTGCGAGCCAAATCGGCGCGGGATTGGTCGGCGTGATGTACGTGCTGGATGAACCGTCGATAGGTCTGCATCAGCGCGACAACCAGCGCCTGCTGAACACCTTGTTCCGCCTGCGCGATCTGGGTAATACCGTGATCGTGGTCGAGCATGACGAGGATGCGATCCGTTCGGCCCAGCATATTGTCGATATAGGCCCCGGCGCCGGAGTACATGGCGGGCAGATCATTGCGCAAGGCACATTGGATGACATTCTTAACAATAAAGACTCATTAACCGGTCAGTATTTATCGGGAAAAATCGGCATTACCGTGCCCGAAAAACTAACGCCTGTCGATAAAGACAAGCAGATTGTCATCCGCAATGCGCACGGCAATAACCTGAAAAATGTCGATATTTCATTTCCTATCGGCCTGCTTACCTGCGTAACCGGCGTCTCCGGTTCAGGCAAATCGACGCTAATCAACGACACCCTATACTGTCATGCGGCGCGATTGATTAACCGCGCCGGAGTCATTCCAGCGCCTTGCGATGCGATCGAAGGCTTGGAGTATTTCGATAAAGTCGTCGATATAGACCAAAGCCCGATAGGCCGGACACCGCGCTCGAATCCGGCCACCTATACCGGCTTGTTCACGCCGATACGCGAGTTATTTTCGGCGACGCCGGAAGCCCGTTCGCGCGGTTATACGCCGGGCCGATTCAGTTTCAACGTCAAGGGCGGACGCTGTGAAGCCTGCAAAGGCGACGGTGTGATTAAAGTCGAGATGCATTTTTTGCCGGATATTTTCGTCCATTGCGATAGCTGCGGCGGCAAACGTTATAACCGGGAGACGCTGGAGATCCGCTACAAAGGTAAAACCATCAATCAGGTGCTGGACATGACCGTAGAGGATGCGGCCGAATTTTTCAGCCCAGTGCCGACGCTGGCCCGAAAGTTACAAACCCTGGTCGAGGTCGGCTTAAGCTACATCACTCTGGGGCAGAATGCGACCACGCTGTCCGGCGGCGAAGCGCAGCGGGTCAAGCTAGCCAAAGAACTGTCCAAACGCGACACCGGAAAAACCTTATATATACTGGACGAACCGACCACCGGCCTGCACTTCCACGACATCAAACAGTTGTTGGGTGTATTGCATACCCTGCGCGATCACGGTAATACCGTCATCGTCATTGAGCACAACCTGGATGTAATCAAAACCGCGGACTGGATCATCGACATGGGGCCGGAAGGCGGCGACGGCGGAGGAACGCTGGTTGCAGAAGGTACGCCGAAACAGGTTTCCGAAAATAAGGCCTCGCATACCGGGGAATATTTGAAGCGATTTTTTGAGAGATAATTGCCACATGTTGAATTCATTCGTCCTGAAATATATTCGCTTTATCGAAATGCTCGGCGTGCTGATGCGCATTTTCAGTTTCTCGCTGGTCAGCTGGCTGGGCCCGGAAAGTCCGTTTATGTTCGTCTGGGCTTTTAATACTACCGATGCGGTGATTCTTTCCTGGTGCTCGATTCTCAAGAAAGACAGCGCCTATACATTGTTAAACGTGTTCTGGATTATGGTTGGTATCGTCGGCATGTTCAGGGTCAGTCATTTTTCGCTCATTGATCTAAAAACCGCCTGGCAGCATTTGTTTATGCAGGTTCTGGCGTTGTTCAGCTAAACAGTATCCCAAGCATAATTGACCGAATGCGGTAAACAAAGCTTGTTATAATGGACGTCATTAAAATAATGATATAAACCACTAAGTTAGTCCGGCATATATAAGCTCGGCGCTAGGTTGAGTTTGTTTTCTTGATAATTCTAGTTCAAAAGGAGAAGCGGGTTTTGACAACAACGCAAGACATTACGAGTTCGATGACCTCATCGGAAAAACGCGCCACATGGTCATTGGCAGGCATTTATGCATTGCGGATGCTGGGGCTGTTTATGATTTTGCCGGTGTTATCCTTATTTGCCGAACAGCTTGAAGGCTCGACGCCCGCGCTGATCGGTCTGGCGATGGGCATTTACGGTTTGCCCCAAGTGCTGCTGCAAATACCCTTCGGTTTGCTATCGGATCGTTTCGGGCGTAAAAAAATTATCATTATCGGCCTGGTGCTGTTTTTGATAGGCAGCGTGATTGCGGCGCTGTCCACAACTATTTATGGGGTTTTGGTAGGCAGGGCTTTCCAGGGCGCAGGCGCGGTTTCGGCGGTTATCATGGCCTTGGTCGCCGATTTGACCCAGGAAGTTCATCGCACCAAAGCGATGGCGATTATCGGTATCAGCATAGGCGCGTCGTTTGGCGTCGGCATCATAGCAGGGCCTGTAATTTCGGGCTTCGGCGGAGTGCAAAGCGTTTTTGCGGTCACTGCGGTGCTGACTACGCTGGCCATTTTGGCGATTATTTTTATCGTGCCTGATCCCCATCAATCTAAACTGCGTCGGGATGCGGAAGTTGTTCCCGAAGAAATGATGCATGTGTTGAAGAATGCGGATTTGTTACGGCTGAATTACGGTATTTTTACCCTGCACATGATTTTAATGGCGATCTTCGTGGTGGTGCCTACCTTAATGAGGAGTGCGGGACTAATCGCCGGGCATGAATGGCAGGTTTATCTGCCGGTGTTCGTTATTTCGATGGCGTTCGCCGTGCCGTTCGTGATCCTGGCGGAAAAGAAACGTAAGATGAAGCAGGTATTTCTGGGGGCCATCGCGGTGCTGATGATTGCGGAATTGGGCCTGTCGGCAGTCCATCAAAACCTGGTCGGGATTATCGGATTCTTGTGGCTGTTTTTTTGCGGTTTTAACTTGCTGGAAGCGACGCTGCCGTCGTTAATATCGAAGACCGCGCCAGCCGATTTGAAAGGCACGGCGATGGGCGCTTATTCAAGCTCCCAGTTTTTGGGACTCTTTATGGGTGGGGTTGTCGGCGGTTGGTTTAACGGTCAATTTGGCGTCACGGCAGTATTTTTATTTTGCGCTGCTGCCGCATTCAGCTGGTTGTTGGTATCGTTATGGATGAAGCCTCCCCGTTATGTGGCAAACCTGCTGATAGCGTTGGAACAACTCAGCGAACAGGAAGCCAATAAACTCGTTGCCGAAATGCTCAAGCTCAACGGTGTAGAGGAAATCACGCTGCATTATGAAGAGGCTTTGGCTTATCTTAAGGTTGATAATCAGCAGCTGGATAAAGACCAATTGCAAGGTTTGATCACTCAGTACGTCAATGCATAATCGCATAAACAAGGGGAGAAATAGATGCTTAATAAAGTGATGTTGATAGGAAGGCTGGGTGCAGACCCCGAGGTTCGTTATCTGCCTAGCGGCGGCGCTGTTACGACCATTCGTCTGGCGACTTCCAGACGCTGGAAAGACAAGCAAACCGGTGAGCGCCGCGAAGAAACCGAATGGCACCGAGTGGTGTTTTTCAGTCGCTTGGCTGAAATCGCCGGTGAATATTTAAAAAAAGGCAGCCAAGCGTATATTGAAGGCCGCATCCGCACCCAGAAATGGCAAGGTCAGGATGGTCAGGATCGCTATACCACTGAAATCGTAGCCGACACTATGAATATGTTGGACAGCCGTAGCGGCGGCACTTCCGAGTTTGGCGGCGAGCAGTCGCAGGGCGGATATTCTGCACCGCAATCAAGACCGGTCAGTCAGCCCCAGCAATCGGCGCCGCCACACGATTCAGGCTCCATGCCGCCTGCACCGCCAAATTATGACGACTTCGATGATGATATTCCGTTTTAGAGGACACCTGAGACCTATTTTGTAAATATAAACCCATAAGGCTTTGTCCTTCATGGGTTGTTTATTGTTTACATAGAGGAGGGGAATCTTGCCCCGATCTGTCGGACACTCGGCTATGAGAGTAATCTCTAAAATTGAGGTAAACAATGAAAACCAAAAAAGAATCAAATGCGGTTTTATCGCTTGAGCCGGACAAATAAAATATACGGAATTCATGAACAAAGACCAACTCAAAAAGCTTGAAGCCGATTTGTGGAGCGCGGCAGACAAGCTGCGCGCCAATTCCGACCTAAAATCCAGCGAATACGCTACACCGGTATTGGGGCTGATCTTTCTCAAGTTTGCCGACAACAACTACCGCCGCTTTGAGGCAGAAATTCACGCCGAATATACGAAACTCAAAGGCTCGCGGCGCGAAAAGAAAATCTCCGATATTGCCATCGAGAAGTGCGGGTTCTACCTGCCCGATCATGCGCGCTACGAGCACTTGCTGAACCTACCGGAAGAAAAAGACATCGCCAAGGCGCTCAAGGAGGCGATGAAGCTCATCGAGGAATACAAGCCAGAACTCGAAGGCGTGCTGCCCAAGGACGAATATGCCGCGTTGACGCGCACGGATAAGACACTGCCGCAATCGCTGCTGCGCACTTTTGCCGACATACCCGCAAATGCTACCGGCGACTTGTTCGGGCAGATTTACGAATACTTCCTGTCCGAATTCGCGCGTAGCGAAGGCCAGAAAGGCGGCGAGTTTTTCACGCCGCGCTCCGTGGTGCGCCTGATGGTCGAGATCATCGAACCGCACGGCGGCAAAGTGTTCGATCCCGCTTGCGGCTCAGGCGGCATGTTCGTGCAGTCTGCCCAGTTCATCGCGGAACACCGCAAGGAGCTGAAAGGCTCGGAAAGCGGCGTGTACGTCTGCGGCCAGGAAAAAACGCGGGACACCGTCAACCTCGCCAAAATGAACCTCGCTGTCAACGGCCTGCGCGGCGAAATCAAGCAGGCCAACACCTACTACGAAGACCCATACCAAAGTTTCGGTGCATTCGATTACGTGCTCGCCAATCCCCCGTTCAACGTGGACGATGTCAGCCTTTCCAGCGTGGAGAAAGACAGCCGCTTCAATACATACGGCATCCCGCGCAACAAATCAAAAGTGAAGAAAGCCGACGAAGGCAAGGAAACCGTGCCCAACGGCAACTACCTGTGGATCAACCTGTTCGCCACCTCGCTCAAAGCGCAAGGCCGCGCCGCGCTGGTCATGGCGAATTCCGCATCCGATGCGCGCCACTCCGAAGCCGACATCCGCAAGACGCTGATCGAACAAAACCTGATCTACGCCATGCTGACGCTGCCCTCGAACATGTTCTACACCGTCACTCTCCCGGCCACGCTGTGGTTCTTCGACAAGGCCAAGACCGACGACAAAATCCTGTTCATCGACGCGCGCAACATCTACACCCAGATCGACCGCGCCCACCGCGAATTCAGCGAAGAGCATATCCAGAACATCGCGATCATCAGTCAGTTGCACAAGGGGCGGCGCGACAAATTCGTCCAGCTGATAGACCGCTACTTTGCGGCAGGCATGGAACGGCTAATCGAGAACAAAACCAAGGTCGAACCCGTCTGTGCGCAACTGCTCGAAGTGCTGGACGACGCAGGCGGCAAACAGGCCGTGGGCGAACTGGTGCAGCAATGGGCGGGACTGGAAAAACTCAAGACCCGCTACGCGCAATACCGGGAAAAGCACGCGGATGAAACGGCGGTGGACAAGAAAAACAAGGCGCAGCAGCAATTGCGCGAGGCTTTCGATCCTTTCTTTGCCGCGCTGCATGAAGGCTTGAAACACTTGGACAAGGTTGTGCGCCAGCATGAAAAACAAGCAGCTGCACAGGCGCAGGCCGAAGGCAAACGCGGCACGGCAGACCGCAAGACCAATGCACTCAAGGGTGCGCTGGAAGAATTGCACAAGGAAGTGAAGAACGCAGAAATTTTCTACCAGCACATTCACTGGTTACAGGAGCGTTTCCCCAAGGCAATATACGAAGATGTCACCGGCTTGTGCAAGCTCGCCAGCCCGGCGGATTTGAAGGAGCAGGACTATTCGCTGAATGCCGGGCGCTATGTCGGCGTGGTGATCGAAGAGGATGGAAAATCGGAAGAGGAATTCGTCGCCGACTTGCTGGCGATGAACGAAGAACTGTTCAGTCTGAATGATGCGGCTCGGGAGATGGAAAAAGTAATTAGCCACAACGTCGCGCAGATAGCTGGAGAAGGCTGATGCTGTGGGTTTGCGAGCCGCTTGGTGAGATTTGCCGAAAAGGTAGAGGCCGGATTCAGACCGGTCCTTTCGGTTCGCAACTACATGAGTCCGACTATAGTTCAGACGGCACACCTGTTGTGATGCCTGCCGATATAGCGGACGGGAAGGTCGCCGTTACACGAATTGCGCGAATAGCAGAGAGTCACGTCGAGCGCTTAAAGCGACACAAGTTAGTTAAAGGTGACATCGTTTATGGTAGGCGTGGCGATATTGGGCGACAAGCACTGGTTCGAGATGAAAACGTTGGCTGGTTGTGCGGAACTGGGTGCTTGAAGATAACACTTGGAAATGGACCTTTGTCTTGCGAATTTCTTCACCGTTATCTTTCTACAAATGCAGTCATTAGTTGGATTGAAGGGCAAGCAGTTGGTGCCACAATGCCAAATCTCAACACTGGCATTCTTGAACGCGTCCCTGTTTTTTATCCAAAAGATAGGGCAACTCAGAAAAAAATTGCGGCGGTTCTCTCTGCGTATGACGAACTGATCGACAACAACCGGCGGCGCATCGCGCTGCTGGAAAAGATGGCCGAGGAAATCTACCGCGAATGGTTCGTGCGCCTGCGCTTTCCCGGTCACGAGAAGATAAAGAAGGTCAAAGGCGTGCCGGAAGGGTGGGAGATCAAGAAGCTGGGTTCAGTTCTGGAGCTATGCTACGGTAAGGCGTTGAAAGATGATGATCGAGTGCCAGGCGAGTTTTTAGTTTATGGTTCTAGCGGTGTTGTTGGTACGCACAACGAAGCATTGGTAAAAACGCCCAGTCTTATAGTTGGACGAAAAGGAAATGTAGGCAGCGTATACTGGCCTGACCGTGGATTCTTTCCAATCGATACAGTGTATTTCGTAAAGTCGGAACTGCCCAACAGCTTTCTCTATTTTCTCCTGCGTTTGATGAACTTCATCAACAATGATTCAGCCGTTCCAGGACTTAATCGTAACCAAGCTTACTCGAACTTGTTCTTTCTGCCGCCCGTTCCGCTCATCAATAAGTATGCAGAAGTGGCGGATTCACAGTTTGAGATGAAACAATATCTCACGCGGCAAAATGAAAATCTCATCGTAGCGAGGGATCGTCTTCTCCCCCGCCTCATCTCCGGCAAACTCTCCGTCGAAAACCTCGACATCCAGTTTCCGCCCGGCATGGAGGAGGTTGATCATGCAGTCTGAGATTACTCTGTTACAGCGCCCAAGAATTAAAGAAGTAGGCCGGAATAAGTCGGTTCGAGTGGTAGCGAGAACTGACGTTGCCTACATGGATGTAGGTAAGGGGCGTGAGCAGGAGCGGAAGCTTTTCCGGCAGACACCCCCAAATTCGCCGGAAACGCCACCTCGCGCTACGCGCTTGGATGGCCTTATTCCGGCCTACATCCAAGCTTAACATTGCTGAGTCCATGCCAATGGTGACGATCTTGAGTAGACTTGTGTATAAAGACGAGAGCTTGGGAAGGCGCGTAAATCTCAACATCCATTTCCCGCTTAGCATGGAGGAGCTTGCGCATGAGCTTTGATAATACAAAAAGCTACGCGCTGCGTAGCCTATATTTTCCGTCCATCATGGAGCATCGCTCATGAAGTTTGAAACATTTAAAGCCGGTGTGTGGCGGCAGCGGGGGCGTACTTATGCGTTTGAGCGTTACCTACGCTTGTTCTTTAGTTAACTGATGTTACGCACAGATAGTTTTTGTCCTGTTTGTCGCGCTGCATGGATGGAGTGCGTAGAAAGCACTCAATTCGCGGCGCAGCGCGCCTTTAACTGCATTCCCACGCAGCGAGTGGGAACGAGAAAAAACGAAGAAAACCGGCCGCTGGTAGGAACCCAATCCCGTATGCCGCGCCGAGTACCGGAGCTTTCACCGGGAATAGCCCGTAGGGGCGCTGCAAGGATGCAGCGCGTTGCCAGAGGGCCAGGGATGGCCCTTCTGGCAACTCCCGGCGAAAGAGAGGATCGCAGGAAGCAAGCGGCAACCGGGTCGCCTTTTCTTTGGTTACTTTCTTTTGGCGACGCAAAAGAAAGTAACTCGCCTTCGGGTGCGAGAACCCGATTTAAATAACCGTCGCGTCAGCGACACCTTAGATAAAGGCCGCGTAACATCAGTTAGTTAATGAAAACGACTTTCCTTTAACTTAAGTGATGGGTTAGTTAAACTTGGTACCCTTTAACTTGTAACTAATTGGATTTGTATGCCTAACTTCATTTCCGAAGATCAGATCGAGCAGGCGCTGGTGCAGAAGCTCCAGCATCTGCACGGCTTCGACGCGCTCGACTGTTACACGGCTGATGCGGAAGATTTGAACGACGGCTCAAACCGCGCCAACAAGCGCGATGTGATTCTGGCGGATCGGGTTCGGGAAGCTGCGCTCCGCCTGAACCCGGACATCCCGGAAGCGGCCATCGACAGTGCGTTGGAAAAATTGCTCGATCGGCGGCAGGCGATGACGCTGATCGCCGCAAACCGGGAAATCTACGGCCTGTTGCGCGACGGCATCCCGGTGGAATTCGACGACGCGCAGGGCGCGCGGCAACAGGAGCAGGTGCGGCTGCTGGATTTCAACATGCCGGACAACAACCGCTATCTGGCAGTGACCCAGCTCTGGATCAAGGGCGAGCGCGGCTTTCGCCGCCCGGATGTGTTGCTCTACGTCAGCGGCATGCCGCTGGTGTTTATCGAGCTGAAAAACTCGAATGTGAAGTTGCGCAATGCTTACGACGACAACCTGACGAATTACAAGGCGGAGATTCCACAGCTATTCCTGACCAATGCTTTTTGCGTGCTGTCCAACGCGATCGAGACCAAGGTGGGCAGCATCACGGCGGAGTGGGAGCATTTCTTCAACTGGCTGCGCGCGGATGACGAAAAGCAGAAGATCGACCGCGCCGCGATACGCGAGCAAGGCATCAGCCTGGAAGGTGTGATCGAGGGCTTGCTGCCGAGGCAGAGGCTGCTGGATTACGTGGAGAATTTCATTCTCTACTACAAGGACAGTTCGAAGATCATCGCGCAAAACCACCAATTCATCGGCGTGAACCGGGCGTATGACGCTTTCCTCATGCGCGAGGAACTGGCGGGCAAGCTCGGCGTGTTCTGGCATACGCAAGGTTCGGGCAAGAGCTTCTCGATGATTTTTTACGCGCGCAAAATCTTCCGCAAGCAGACCGGCAATTTCACCTTCGTGGTGGTGACCGACCGCGACGATCTGGACGGGCAGATTTATCGCAACTTCCTGAACACCCGCACGGTTAGCGAAGCGGAAGCCGCACAGCCCAAGAACAGCGAGGAGATGCGCAAGTTCCTCGGGCAGCACAAGCGCGTAGTGTTCACGCTGATCCAGAAATTCCGCTGGGATAAGGGCAGGGAATATCCCGAGCTTTCGCCAAGCAAGAAAATCATCGTGATCGTCGACGAGGCGCACCGCACGCAATACAAGTCGCTGGCGGAAAACATGCGCAAGGGTCTACCCAACGCGAACTATTTGGCCTTCACCGGCACGCCGCTGCTGGGGCGCGAGCGCAAGACCAATGCCTGGTTCGGCGGTTATGTTTCGGAATACAACTTCCAGCAGTCCATGGACGACGGCGCGACGGTGCCGCTGTTTTACGAGAAGCGCGTGCCGGAGGTGTTGATCCAGAACGAGGGACTAAGTAAGGAGTTCTACGAAATTCTGGAGAACGAAAATCTGGACGAGGCGCAGCAGGCTAAGCTGGAACGGCGTTTTTCCAATGAGGTTGAAGTCATCAAGCGCGACGACCGGCTGGAGAAAATTGCGCGGGACATCGTCTATCACTTTCCCCGGCGCGGCTATCTGGGCAAGGGGCTGGTGGTGTCGGTGGACAAGTTCACTGCCGTGAAGATGTACGACAAGGTGCGGCGGCTTTGGAAGGAAGAGATT
>DATBQC010000409.1:0-1853 GCA_036561065.1 Methylobacter sp.
CATACCGGATCAACTCTTGCCGATCCAGGTGTACTGCCTTATGATCGTCATCCGGCACCGCTTCGACGTAATCGATCAGATTGCGTATCACCCTGGTCAGCGTCTCCAGCTCATGCGCAGTGATGCTCGCCTGCACCATCGTCACCAGCTCCAGCACCGAAGCGGGATCGGCCACTTCGCGAAATAGCGCGATGCCGTTCTGGTTGTCCTGCTCGTCATTGAGCGCATTGATGCAGGCGCTTTTTATTGCTTCAAGGTCGTGCATTGATTCTCCGTGGTTATATCCGCGATGCTGCGTCATCACCCGCCATTTTAGTACAGTATCACTTATCCGGATCAGCGCTGCTTTTGCGCTTCTTCTCCGGCGATCGGAGCAAAAAAAACGGCATAGGATTGAGATTCCAAAGTTGCCATTAACCCGTCATCGCGAAGGCCCGGACGGGTTTTTTTTGGGCCACATACGCAGTCGGTCGCGCTTGAGCGGACAGTGAGCCACCGAGCGACAGAAAGTCCGCACCAGCGGCGTAAAACTACCGGAACCGCAAAATTCCCCGCGACAAATAAATAGGCAGTTATGTTAGCCAGCGCACATACTGAAATGATGACGTACCTTAATATCGAAGGTACTCTTCTCCCCAGAAGACTTGACCTGCGCTAAACGGCGCAGGTTTTTTTTGCCAATTTCGATGGCGCGCTCGCCACCTTCGAGCGCCATCCCGATTGCTTCCACAGCGACAAATCCTTAATAATCGGATTTGTAAGTGATTTGTAAGCAAATGCATCCACCATTGCTTTATGTTCATTGTCCGGTATAGTCGGTCGAACTCAGTCCTCCATGGAGATCAAAATGAAACGAATCTTATCGGTTGCTGCGGCAATCGCCCTCAGTCTGGCAGCCTTCATTCCTGCACAGGCAATTGCAAGACCCAATGTCGACATCATCATAGGCGCCCCGCCGCCGCCGCGCTATGAGCGGGTTCCGCCGGCACGGCACGGCTACGTTTGGGTCAACGGCTACTGGAACTGGAACGGTCACCGTCACGTCTGGATCGGCGGCCATTGGGAGCGGGTACGCTCCGGATACAATTACCACCACCCTGAGTGGCGCGAAGGCCCGCATGGCTGGTATCTTGAACGCGGTCGCTGGGATCGTTAAGAACCGAAAAATCCATACTGCCGCCGTCCTGGATGGCGACAGTTTTTTTGACTATTGCGCCATAGCTTTTTCGAGGTCGGCCAGCAGCGCCTTGTCATCCGGTTCGGTCAGACTGCTGTAGCTGCCGACGACACTCCCTTTGCGATCAATCAGATATTTGTAGAAATTCCATTTTGGCGTGGTGCCGGTCGCCTTGATCAATGCGGCATGTAGCGGATTGGCCTGGCTTCCCGCAACCGACGATTTGGAAAACATCGGGAATTTCACGCCGTAAGTATTGAAACAAAAATCTGCAATTTCCTTGGATGAGCCCGGTTCCTGATTGCCAAAATCATTGGACGGAAATCCGAGCACCACCAATCCCTTGGCCTTGTATTTTTCCTGTAGCGCTTCCAGTCCCTGGTATTGATGGGTGAAGCCGCAATAGCTTGCCGTGTTCACCACCAGCACCACTTTGCCGGCGTATTGGCACAGATCCTGTTTTGCCTCGTCCTGCAGGCGCTTGAAGCGAAAGTCGAGAATTGTCGGACAGCTTGCCGCAGACTGGGCGGCTGCGAGATTGCCGGCACCCGCCAATAACAGTGCGCATAAAATCCTGGTGCTTCTTGAAGATAAGGACATTGCGCATTCTCTATCATGCGGAAAAGGAGAATGTTAGCCTATTTGGCAATCGGGCGGGCCCTGGTCCAAGCTCAGG
>DATBQC010000410.1:0-2159 GCA_036561065.1 Methylobacter sp.
CATTAAGGTGCGCCTTAAATTTCTTTAGCCAGTTTTTCAGCGTAGCCGATGTAATTGCGCGGCGTCAGTTCCAGCAAGATGGCTTTGGCCTCGCTCGGTATTTCCAGTTTCTCAATAAACGCCTGCATTTGTTCTGGAGTAATGCGCTGACCGCGGGTTAACTCTTTTAGCTTTTCATAGGGCTTTTCAATACCGTAACGACGCATCACCGTTTGGATCGGCTCTGCCAAAACCTCCCAGTTGGCGTTGAGATCTGCTTCAATCGCATCGACATTGATCTGCAATTTGGATATGCCTTTCAAGCTGGCCTGTATAGCAATGCTGGTGTGAGCGATGCCGACGCCGATATTTCTCAGCACTGTCGAATCGGTCAAATCCCGTTGCCAACGCGACACCGGCAATTTTTCGGCTAAAAAGCCGAATATGGCATTGGCTAAGCCTAAGTTGCCTTCCGAATTTTCAAAATCGATCGGGTTGACCTTGTGCGGCATCGTCGAGGAGCCGACTTCTCCGGCGATGGTTTTTTGCTTGAAATATCCCAAGGAAATATAGCCCCAAATGTCGCGGTCGAAATCCAGCAAGATAGTGTTGAATCGGGACAGTGCGTGGAAATACTCGGCAATATAATCGTGCGGTTCAATTTGGATGGTGTAGGGATTAAATTGCAGCCCCAGCGACTCGACAAAGTTTTTGGAAAATTCTGCCCAATCTACATCGGGATAGGCCACGCAGTGCGCATTATAATTGCCTACTGCGCCGTTGATTTTTCCTAATAGAGCTACGGCTTGCAGTTGGTCTTGCTGGCGTTGCATGCGAGCGGCGACGTTGGCGAACTCTTTGCCCGTGGTCGTCGGCGTGGCTGATTGTCCGTGCGTGCGCGACAGCATAGGCTGGTCTGCGGTGTCCACGGCAATAGTTTTCAGCGCCGCGATGCAGTCACTGATTTGCGCCAGGATGACTTCGCGGCCTTCTTTGAGCATTAACGCGTAAGACAGGTTATTGATGTCTTCCGAGGTGCAGGCAAAGTGAATGAATTCGCTGACTTTTTCCAGCTCGGCGCAACCGGCTATTTTTTCTTTCAGCAAGTATTCAACGGCTTTGACATCGTGATTGGTGGTTTTTTCGATGTCTTTAACGCGCTGCGCATCGGCTTCTGAAAAATTGCTGACGATGTTGTTTAACATCTGCGTCGCCGTATCGCTGAACGGACTGACTTCGGCAATCAACGGATGATTGGCCAAAGCTTGCAACCAGCGCACTTCAACGAGTACTCGAAAACGAATCAGGCCGTATTCGCTGAAAATTGGCCGCAATGCAGTCACTTTGTCGGCGTAGCGTCCATCGATAGGGGAAATAGCGGTGAGGGCAAAATTAGTCATTAGGTTGTCCGAATGTTTTAAGTATGTTGATATTCATATCCGCTTTAAATTTCAGGAAATTTGGAGCCGCGACTTTAGTCGCGCTGATGCTGATGGTTGTTATCGCCTGCGTCTGATCCCTCATGCACAACTAAAGTCGCACCTCCATTTATAGCTTTCCATGGCATTTTAAAGTGGATACTGTTATTCGTTATATTTTGATTCAATAATCCCGCCGCCGAGGCATACCTCGCCGTCATAAAAAACGACGGATTGTCCAGGTGTAATCGCTCGTTGCGGCTGGTCAAATGTAGCCTTGCATCGGTCATCGCCTATCGGTTCCAAATAGCAGGACTGATCAGCCTGACGGTAGCGGGTTTTAGCCATACAGCGTAAGGGTTCTGTCAACGGCCGGTTACTGCACCAATCCAGCTGGCTGGCTTCCAGGGTGTTGTGCAGCATCAGCGGGTGATCGTGGCCTTGACCGACAATCAACACGTTATTTTCCAGATCTTTTTCCAGCACATACCACGGTTCATCCGGCGCATTTTTGACGCCGCCTATGCCCAAGCCCTGACGTTGCCCAAAGGTGTAATACATCAAGCCGTGATGCTTGCCGATAGTTTGGCCTTCCGGGGTACGCATCTCGCCAGGTTGCGTCGGCAGATAGCGCTGCAAAAATTCGGTGAATTTGCGCTCGCCGATAAAACAGATGCCGGTGCTGTCTTTTTTACGGCTGTTTGCAAAACCGGCTTTATCGGCCATGGCCCGGATTTCCGGTTTATGCAAATGACCTATCGG
>DATBQC010000411.1:0-2659 GCA_036561065.1 Methylobacter sp.
CCTGATTGGCTCCTTTGTCGTATTGCTTGTGTCTGAACGCTTGTCCAGGCCGTTGATGCGCTTGACGCGATTGGCGGATGAGTTGGCTCAAGGCAATTTTACGGTCGGCGACAAAGTTAAAAAGATTCGTCCGGATGGTGAAATTGGTGCGCTAACGGCAGCGTTTGTGCAAATGGCCGGGAAGCTGAAGATTTCTTACGATAAGCTTGAAGAACACAGCCGAACCCTGGAACAAAAGGTAATAAACCGCACCGCCGAATTGGCAAAAGCGCGGGATCAGGCGATTGCCGCCGATAAAAGCAAATCAGAGTTTCTTTCGATGATGAGTCACGAAATCCGAACGCCGATGAATGCCATCATCGGCATGACCCGGTTAGCTTTACAGACTGATCTGACTGCAAAACAGCAGGATTATTTGGCTAAAGTTCAGGTTTCTTCACGAGCATTGCTGGGGATCATTAACGATATTTTGGATTTCTCCAAAATCGAAGCCGGAAAACTGGAGCTGGAAACTATCTTATTTAATTTGGATGACGTGTTGAACGATCTTGCCAGTTTGACGACCGACAAAGCCGATGAAAAAGGCCTTCGGATACATTTTATCAGCGAAGACGATGTGCCTTTGGAGCTGATGGGTGATCCGTTAAGACTGGGTCAGATATTGCTTAATTTGGTCAGTAACGCGATAAAATTTACCCGGCACGGTGAGATTTTTATCAAAGTTGCGTTAGCAGAAGTCGGCGAACAAGCGAAAAGAGCGGATCAAATCAGGCTTGAATTTTCTGTTAAAGACACCGGCATAGGTTTGACTACAGAACAAATAGGCGGGTTGTTCCAGTCATTTAGCCAAGCCGATAAATCGACGACGCGCGAATACGGCGGAACAGGCCTCGGTCTGGCAATTTGCAAGCGGATGGTTTCGATGATGAATGGCGACATTCATGTAAACAGTGAAATAGGGCAGGGCAGTACTTTCATATTTACTGCCGTCTTTGGGCAACTCCAAGGGGTAGCGCAAAAACGGGCAGCCTCGCGCGATGTTTTTCGTGGCGTAAAGGCATTGGTGGTGGATGCTGACGCGGCATCGCGGGATGCTTTAAGCTTGTATTTGGAAACCTTTTTTTTCCAGGTGACCCAAGCAAGCACCAGTGAGCAAGCCATTCAACTGTTGGAAAATGCCCCGATTGAAAAGCCTTATCGGCTAGTGCTGATGGACTGGAATTTACCCAAAATGGACGGCATTACGGCTGCGCGGCAGATCAAAAATAGCCTGAAGATTGTCAGTGTTCCTCACATTATCATGACAACCATTCATAGCAGGGAAGATATTACACGGCGAGTAACTGATTTCAATCTTGATGGGTTTTTAGCTAAACCGGTGCATTCGTCGGCTCTGTTCAACGCGGTTGTTGATGCGTTTGGTTATGATGCCTCTCCTGTTTTGCCAGCCCGCAGCCTTGGTTTGGTAAACGAAAAACTGTATAAAATTAAAGGCGCCAAATTGTTGTTGGTAGAAGACAACCACATTAATCAGCAGGTTGCGAAAGAAACGCTGGAGCAGGAAGGTTTTGACGTCACCCTTGCCAAGGATGGACAGGATGCCGTGCAAAAAATACGGAAAGGCCATTTTGATGCGGTATTAATGGACTTGCAAATGCCGATCATGGACGGTTATCAGGCAACACGAATCATACGCTCCGAAGCAAAATTTGATGATTTGCCGATTATTGCGATGACGGCCCATGCCTTGAGCGATGTTAGGGAGAGATGTCTGCATATAGGTATGAATGGCTATGTGACCAAGCCTTTAGACGTTGACGAGTTATTGACGAACCTAGTTGATTTTATTAGACCTAAAGTACAAACAACAGAGGATTCTTACTTGGCGAAGGCATCCCCCAGGCAAGCAGCCGTAGTGCTGCCGGAATTTTTACCCGGCATTGATATGCAACAGGCTTTAAAAAATGTGGTGGGAAATGTGCAGTTGCTTTGCGACTTGTTGGTGAAATTTCAACAGGGCTATAACGATGCCCAGATCCGATTGGATACCTTTTTGCAATCGGGCGATGTCGATTCGGCTTTGAAATTGCTTCATGCCATGAAAGGCGTGGCGGCCAATCTCGCCATGCCGGAATTGAGGGCATGCATAGTTACGCTAGAACAGACGCTTATGACGCAATCGGAATATGAGCCACCGGTAACTGACTTTGCGAATACGCTTAACAGAGTGCTTGAGTCGGTTGAACAGCTACAGTCAATTGACAGCGGTCTTAACCGGTAACTGAGCGCTTATTCCTTTTTCTGGATTAGCCAGTAAGTAATGCCTAGCGCCACCAAAACTAATCCCGATGCACTCACATATTCTGCCGGTAAATGCTTGTAATCGAATACGATGACTTTTCGGGAAATAGCCATCAGTGCGGTAGCCACAACCAGTTTCACCGGGATTACGTCACTCCTGATATACAAGGTGATGTTCAGGAAAATTTCAATGGCGATTAACACGGCCAAAAAAGCTCCAAACGTTTCCAGCATGTCATTGATGGTCAGCAGCATGAACGGCGGCTGAGTGATTTTTTCAAAAATCACATAAACGACATCAATAATACCGAATAAAATCACGACCACCATCAGCAAAGCGAGAAGCTTTACTCCTAAG
>DATBQC010000412.1:0-2098 GCA_036561065.1 Methylobacter sp.
ACTGCCAGTGCAATGATGCTGGTACAAGCCACCTCGATTGGTTCTGCCGCCGGCATCAAAACCTATATCCAGGCAGGCATAAATCCTCATACTCAAGAACAACTGAATACTATCGAACAAGAGATTGAGGAGAATGAGAAAAAACAGGACGATATAAACAAGATTATCGCCTTCGTTGAAAGCAATCCTGAAAAAGACAAGAATGGGCTGTTAGAAAAGGCCCGTCGTACCTTGGACAAACTGACAGTAGAAATCGCCCAGCGTCAAGCTGACCGAGAAAGCCTTCTGTCCGAAATGTCGTTTGCCGAGTACGCCAAAGTTGTTGTGGATCAATCTATCCATATCGGTGTTGAGATCCGGATCGGCAACCAGCCCTGGAGAGCCCATGAAGAGCGAGGTAAAACTGCTTTTCGGCTCATCGATGGAAAAATCAGCTTTGGGAGCTAGTCCGGTATCAATTGATCCCCTTATTGCCCAGTATACACTTCAATCTTTTTCAGCAGCATCCGCCAATAACTTCTTCCTGATTAAAAAAGCCACACCGATTGCACATAGCGCAGGTATTTGCACCAGTAAAAAAGTCCCTGTGGGATTTTTAGCAACCATGCCTGATAAAGCGGAAACTACGGTCAGTTTGACTGCCCACCAAGCGATCCAATAACCGATCAACCCTGTGATAGCCCAGTTAATCGGCGGCTCCCCTTTTTCCTTTGCCGTCATATAAAACCACACAAGAACTGCAATCGCAGCAAATCTGGCCAAATGCAACATCTTTACACCTCATTTTTTAATTATAATAAACAGATAGTGATTTTAGACTCTACCCAATTAGTGTTTAACTGGCAACAACTGTTATAAGTAGGCAATCATATTCCATAATTGATCGTCGTTACACCTTTTACGCAAGGAGAATAGTGTGGGAAAACCGTTTAAAATCATCTTGGCGACCATTGGTGCAATGGTTTTGCTGCTGGCTGCCGCCGTCTGCATCCTGCCATTTATTATCGACCCTAATGATTTTAAGCCTGACATTGCCGCTGCGGTTAAGGACAAAACCGGCCGCGAACTGGTGCTGGATGGAGACCTAAAACTCTCGCTATTTCCCTGGATCGGCATTTCCACAGGAAAACTTGTACTGAGCAATGCGCCAGGGTTTCAAGACCAGCCTTTTGCAACTCTGGAAGAAAGCGATATAAAAGTATTATTACTGCCGCTGTTATCAAAAAAAATAGAAGTCAGCCGCATGGCCTTAAAAGGCTTGACTCTAAACCTCGCCAAGAGCAAACAGGGCGTCGCCAACTGGAGCGATCTAGCCGATTCAAAGCGGATGCCACCCGCCCCGACGGTAGGCGTCGGCACACAAGATCAACAGCCCATGCTCCCCGCCACCCCAGCAGCTTTTACCATCGGCGGCATCGCCATTGAAAATGCTCGGATCAACTGGGACGACCTGCAAGCCGAACAACACATCGAAATAAAAGACCTTAGCCTGAATACCGATAAATTCAGCTTTGATCAGCCGGTTGATATCGCCGCATTCTTGACTATATTGAATAGCAGCGCCAACACAATCCAGGCCGTCAATATCAATACCGAACTAACTGTTAATGAGCAGCTTGATATTTTTGCGCTACGCCACTGCGATTTGCAAGTCATTACATCAGGTGAAACCGTTCCCGGCAAATCGATAGCAACAGCATTAACCGTCGCCGATGTCGCGCTGGATATGAATCAACAAACAGCCAAAATTAATGGACTACAGCTCAAATTAGGCGATGCGACACTCACTGCCGAAATGACCGGCACTTCCATTAAGGATAAGCCCTCTTTTCAGGGGCCCATTGCGATTGCACAATTTAGTCCCGCTAAAGTCATGCAGCAACTGGCTATTGCCGCACCTGCGATGCAGGATGCTAATGCCTTAAGCAAGCTGTCGATCAATTTTGACTTGGCAGCAACAGCCGATTCGGCCAATCTGCAAAACTTGGCAATATTGCTGGACGATAGCAAAATTAAAGGCACTGTCGACATTAAAGACTTTGACCAGCCCGCTGTCAGCTTTAATATGGACATTGATGCGGTCGATGCTGATCGTTAT
>DATBQC010000413.1:0-2454 GCA_036561065.1 Methylobacter sp.
AAAGTAACCTATTAGTTCTAGCGCAGCCTGTGCAGTGCAAAAATACGCTCATTACAATAAATAATTTAAAAAGCTTCATAAAAACCCTATCGAATTAAAAATAAATATGCTTAACATATTTTCTGAGGTTTTTTTATATAACTACGTGTTAAATACTTAACACCCAAAACTCCAATTAAAGTCGGTAACAATGTTTTTTGTATTAATACGAATACTATCAAACGATAAAAGTCTTCCATACTTGATATGTAGTTTTAAAGGCAATCCATTAAGTAAAAAGTTATCACTTAAATAAGGAAAAAATATGAAGTTACAATTAGCAGTAACAACTAGACACAGCAACCGATCTTCAGGCGGGGTTTATGGCGCGTATGATCAGCTTTGGAGGAGGACGGGGTTGTTTTTTGTTCATGTTGGGCGGCAGCGGTTATGGTGTATTGCGAAAACTGATAAACGGCATTCAAACATTGTCAGTATTCCATAAAAGAGCGTCCAAATTCACCTGAGGTCTTTGCTATAGAATTTAGTCTTTAGAATACTCATTATCTGACATGCAGGGCAAAAAGGGCGCTAAAAGTGGAAGCTCTTTTACAGTCAGTATTGGCGATTGCCAAAATTATGGCTGATTATCATCATGGTGCCCACCCATGAATATTTGTGGCGTTTTTTTCAGGATTCCCCCAGCCTCCGCCCAAGGCAACAAAAAGAGCAACCGTATCCTGAAAGCGTAGAGCTAAAGCTTGCAAATAACCGATTCTCGCCTGCTGATACTGACTGTTCACCGTGAGAACTTGCAAATAATTGACGAGTCCGGCTTGGTAATTCGCATTGATAAGCCCTAATGATTGGTCACTGGCATGGAACGACTCTAACTGCGCTGTTTGGGTTTCAGCATCATGTTCAAGCGCCCTCAGCGTATCTGCAACCTGCTCGAAAGCACTGATGACGGTCTGTCGGTAATTAGCCAAGGAGTGTTCATAAGTTTGGATCGCGGCTTTTCGGTTAAACCACAAGGTTCCTCCGTGAAATAACGGTTGAGCGAAATTGGCGGCCATAGCCCAGATATTCCCGTTACTGATGAACAAATCAGCCAAGGAATGATTGTTGTATCCATACGAAGCGCTCAAACTGATGGTTGGAAACAGAGACGCGGTGGCCACACCAATTTTTGCGCTATCGCTGTGAAGTTGAGCCTCGGCCGAGAGTATATCGGGGCGCTGATGCACCAATTCAGAAGGTAAGCTCAAGGGAATGTCGGAAGGAAGAGTTAGTTCCTCTAATTTTATGTCAGGAGGATTCCATTCCGCTGGTGTCCGACCTACCAGACTCGCCTGCAAATGATCAGTTTGACTGAGTTTTTGCTTCAGCGGCGGAAGGGTCGCTTGTATAGACGTCAACTGACTACGGAGGCTTAACACGTTCAGGTAAGGCACGGTGCCGGCCTTTACCTGGATTTCGGTTATCTTGATTTGCTTGTTCAATATATCGATAAGCTGCTCAGTGGCCTCAATTTCGGCGCGATAGGCGGCTCTGGCGATGACTGTGTTGATGATATTGCCAGTTAAGGTGAGATAAGTGGCAATCGCCGTATAGCGCTGCAATTCCTTTTGGGCTTCAAGGCTTTCTAGGCCGCGGCGTTCGCCCCCAAACACATCCAACGTATAATTGATCGTTGTGGATATTGTGTAGAGGTTAAAGATGGTGGGTGAGGTCGTAGCCCCGAACCTGGCCGCCGAGAACTGTTGACGGCTAGGGGAAAACCCCAAATCAACTTGGGGATAAAAGATACCGTACCCGGCCTGAAGGGTTGCTTGGCTCTGTCGTAAATTTGCCTGAGCAGCCTGTAGGCTAAGATTGTTCGAGATCGCTTCTCTTACAACGGTGTCCAGCTTGGCAGATTTGAAAAGCTTCCACCACTCGGCTGATATTTTGCCTCCCCTATCAAAATGTTGCGCAATACCGCCTGCCTCAACGGTTGTAGTCGGCTTGGCTCCTTGAACATAGCCCTCGACTAAGGGTGGTTCGGGTTGCACAAAATCCGGTCCGAGCGTACACCCCGTCAACAGAAGCAACGACTGGATACAGGATCTCAATAAGCCCCATTTTATTTGTCGTCCACTCATCGTTGACTCACATTAATACCGGTGTTTGACAACCAACCACGTCCAATCCTAAAAAAGCTCTGCAACTCATGCAAAATGCGGTAGATATTCATTTTTCACCGACATAGACATCAACCAACTGACCCGGATACACATTCAGATCAGCAGGCTTCTCAAACCGAAATATGATCGGCAGAACTCTAACATCGACCCGTTCGGTACGCTGGTTGGACAATTGAATTTTGGGCGAGACGTGCGGCTGCACGCGTACAAATTCCAAAGGGATACTGATATTCGTGCCGCGTATGAACATCTTAGCCTGCATTCGGGCTGTCGAAGGTAGTTTGGGGAC
>DATBQC010000414.1:0-1570 GCA_036561065.1 Methylobacter sp.
CATCTGGCGCTTCAACAATCAGACTCCCAGCCACTTCACCACCTCAAACACCTCAGCATATTTAACCCCTATACGCTGACCAGCATTCTCTGCTTCATTTTGAAAGAAGCTGATCCATTTATTACCTGTACGCTCGACCTCAGAGGCATGAGCACGTATAGCCTTTTCTTTTAACTCCCAATATTCAGTAATATCCACATAAAAATTGCCACGAAAGTCTTGTGTAGAGTGATACCAGTTACTCCGGTACATGAGCAATCTCGGGACATGGCGACAGCTATGCATGGATGCTTTTGATACGGCCGCATGATCATGATGGATATCCCCTATCCAATGCGTATAGACCAAATCAATTTTCTTTTCCTGCACAATCTGAAGTATCTGGATATTCAATTCATCAACAAACTCAACCTCCAAGGTCTTGAACTGACCACAAATCAATTCTGTTGTCCCTATAATCTTCATAGCTGCTTGTGCTTCTTTTAAAGCAGTATCATTACTACGGACTGTTTGAGCGTAATGGTTACTGAATCCAGATACAGTAGCCACAAACACATAGACGTTGTCGCCTTTTGCAACATGTCTAGCTAGAGCCCCACCGCAACCTAATTCAACATCATCGAAATGGGCGCCTATTGCGAGAATATTCATTTTTTCTCCTGGTTTTAATTAATATTAGGCGGACAAATAAGCTTGCATATATTGTCTGCGCCGCCCAAGGTAACTTTTTCTATTCCGCACTGACTCATATGCTTAATACCAACCATGGTTTCGAGCTTGCTTAGATCAGCCTCTTCAAGGTAGCCGGCATAAATCGAGCAGCCCAGTTCTTCCAAGTAATTGCAGAATCCGATCTCGTGTTTTTCATTTGCTATCGTCAACGTAGGCAAGCCTGCTGCTGCTGCTTCAAATGCTGTAATGCCCCCGCCAGTAATAGCTAAATCATAATTAGCGAACTCGGCTATCAGCGATGGAACCGCGCGCTTCAGAGTAATCGTAGTGTTCATTATTTTTTCTAGCGCCAATTCATGCATAAAACCTGGACCCAATATGACCGTAGCCGGGCACTGCGTTTGTGTGAGATATGCTACGGCTTTTACTGTCATACCGTAGGTATCGCTACCGCCTAGACTCACTACCAACTTCTCGAAAGACTTTCTCAATCGCTGGTAATGGCGAATCTCCGGATTAAGTATTAGATAATCCAACCCCATTAAAACCCGATTCCCCTCAGGCGCAGACTGATTGGGCTGGACTAGTGCTGCAACATGCATATCGGCGAATTTGGCCCCACTACCATAATCATCAAAAGTAACCAGCTTGATGCCATGGGACTTTAATCTCAGCGCATGTTCTTCATCAGTATCCAGTCGATCATTAACCCAGGTAGTTGGATTATATTTCTGGATTAATGGCACTTCCCAGCCATCAGATCCATCTTTAATGATTTCATGTGGTAGTTTTTTGTTTTGAAGCCAACTTAGAGACGGCACATGCTCGCCAAGCAATACAATCACGGCCTTCATGCCACGGCTAAGTAATGCTTGGTATAGGGACATCATACGAAACA
>DATBQC010000415.1:0-2276 GCA_036561065.1 Methylobacter sp.
AAAATCTTCAACAGCTAATCGATCGCTTGAAACTTGAATCCCTAATGGAAGGTTCTTGATTTGGCACGTCAGCCACCATGATTATAGAAACCGTCAATCGTTCTTCTGTCGGCGTGCATCGTTGGGCTCACATAGGTGCGGTCTAACGCCGCATTCGAAAGCATAATAAGCACCCATTCATCATTTAGGCGAGCAACAAATTGCCATCAGATAATGCGCCATCTTGGAAAAGCCTGTGTGCACTACCTCGTCGTTCATGCTGAACACGAATACGTTCTCAAAATGTCGGCCCAGCGTGAGCTTGAGCTCATCAGCGGTTTTGCAATTCACATGGCCTTCTTTACTTTGCGGCGATGCGAAATTTTGTGACTCCGCTGACGGAGTTCCGATTATGAGTACACCGTGCATGTTTAGCGATCGCTTGATGTTTGATAGAAATACATCTTCCAGATTCAGCGGTATATGTTCAATAACATCGAGTGCATAAGCCGCGTCAAATATTTCTGCCACAGGTTCGCTCAGGATATCATGGGTGCGGAAATTGACCGGCCAGCGCTCTGATGTGCGCGTATTGGCATCGGCAATAAACTCCGGATCAAAGTCGATCCCGACGACGCACTCGACGGCTTGAGCAACCAATCGAGTGGGAAAGCCATCACCGCATCCCACCTCGAGGACGCGTTTTGACCCCGAAAGCATTTTGGCGACGAACTTGTAACGAGCAAATGTAAAGAGCAAATGACGCGGGTCGTCGTGCCATGCCCAGCTGGTTGCCAGGCCAAGCTCTTCACGGCCTTTTTCCTTGATCAGGTTCACGCGGCTGCGGTATTGCCTTTCACCCGTCACTTCATCCTTGCTCACTAACGTTTCCTTCTAGTCGGTGTTTTCGAGTTTGCACTCATGAAAGCAATTGAGCCAGAACTCTCGCCTCGATTCCGCCAACCGAGACGTTTGTCCGCCCCCTCCTCGGAGAAAGCGACGCAGACTCTTGTTAATTTGACCATCTGGCTAGCAGTGGAGTTAGCTTATTCGCGCGGAGAGCCGCTGTCTATCATTATCTCTTGATTGCAAGAGGCCTTTCCGTGTATCATTTCTTGGAGCGTTTCGGAAACATGATGGAAGAGAAGATGGCTTTAAAGCGGAAGTTCACTAGGGAAGACATCCGCGGTCTTTATGGCAATGAGGCTGAGAAACACGGCCTTGAGGGCACCTCAACAATTCAAGATCGGCGCACACGGGATTTGGAGGTTGAAACGATCTCATCTTATCTGCGTGACGACGCTCGTGTTCTTGAGGTCGGGTGTGGCAATGGGTATCTGGCGACAAAGATGATCGAGCGATTCTCGATTTCTCTAGAAGGCTTTGATTTTTCAGAGGAGTTGGTCGCGCTTGCGTTGAAGCAAACCCACGCCCACGCTCGGGGGAGTGCCGCTTTCGAAGTCGGTGATGTTCTTACCTATGACAAAATGGATACGTTCGATATCGCCTATTCTGTGCGTTGCATTCAAAATCTGGAGTCTTTTGACGATCAGAAAATAGCTCTCCGCAATATTGTCGCCGCGCTCAAGGTAGGTGGAGAATATATCATGGAGGAGTGCTTTTGGACAGGACTCAACAATCTCAACGAGGCGCGAGCTGAACTTGATTTGGCTCCAATAGCTGAATCCTGGCATAATACGTTTTTCGATGAGTCGGACACGATCGAATACCTAAAAAGTCTCGGATGCGTGTATGTCGATCAAAATGCGTTCCTTAGCGGATATTATTTTGGATCGAGAGTCTTACTGCCTGCGCTGACCCCAAAGAACAAGAAGGTTTCGTCAAGTAGTCGTTTGAACGACTATTTTGCGGCGCTCCCACCAGCTGGTGATTTTTGCCCCATGAAGGTGCTTCGCTTTAGGCGCGAGCGTTGATCATATGTTTTCTCGCTCACGATTGATTGTGCCGAACCGCAAGCCAGCGCCGATCTCTCGTTTGCGATTTGTTAGACAAAATCTGACGAATTGCGTCAGCGCTATTTGCGCAGATGCATCGCCCGCGTCAAATGCATCCAGAGCGCGAGGGCGTCGTAGGGCGTCACATTCGCCTTCGCAAGAAGCTCCTGACCCGTGAAAGCGCACATCGCGGCCCCTTCGCCAAGGGTCATGGTCTGCAGCTTCGGCGCGGCGACTCTCACTTCGTAATAATGCCGCTCCACCAGCTGCGCGCCGCAACAGGAAAAGTCAAAGGAAAATCGCGTGAAATAAGTGACGGATTCCGCTTCCAGGCCGAGTTCT
>DATBQC010000416.1:0-1618 GCA_036561065.1 Methylobacter sp.
GCGCCACCGCAAGCTTCCAATGGAGAAAATACTGATTGAACACGAGGCGTCACGGTGAAATAGGGCTTTCTGTGCTTGCGCATCGGCTTATGCGCTGTCTTCCACGGCGAGTTGCCCGGATGATCCTCATGATTTTAAAAAGTTCCTAAAAAAGATGTGCTATTTGCCCCTTTTATGCAAAACTCAGGCTAGGTGTATTGGTAAATATGAATTTTTCTGATACTCTGCAACAGCTTTTAATATTTTATTAGAATAGCAAGACCTATTAGCTCAGGGCAGAATCAAAATCCCCACATGATTGCTCTGATTGCGTACCGCAAGCAAGGAAATGCCCACAGATGATCGATTAGGGCTCTGGCTGCGATGATCCTGTCTGATTTCTCGCTTTCCCATTATTTGTTGTCCGTCGTCTGAAAGGTCATGACGTGTTCAAGCGCAAACTTTATTCCAGTGTGCTTTTGTTCTGTGGATTATTTTTTTCCGTATTTGCCTACGCCGACGACGAAATTCCGGCTTACAGATTGGGCGCATCGCCCCCCACGATATTCCAGCCGGCGCCTGGTTTCGATGGCGCGCCGGACTTGCCGGCAAGTATCGACCTCAGCGCTTGGGCTGCACCCATTGGGAATCAAGGCGATGTAGGGTCCTGTGTCGCATGGGCAATTGTGCATGGCATGTTGGGATGGTATGCAAACCGTTACGGCGGTCCCGCTGCGCCGAGGCAGGGCTTTTATTTTGCCCCGATGTATGTGTACTCTCAGGTCAATTTGGGAGCTGCGCAGGGACAGGATCGGGGGACCGCGACTGCAATGGATGCGATGTCGCTGTTGGCATCGCAAGGTGTGGATACCCAGAGTCATTACAACAAGACGGAAAGCCCCCTCGCAGCTGATTACTTCAAAGGTGATTTTGATTGGAAGACGCAACCTACGGCAGATGAGATTGCCAACGCTGCCCAATATAGAATCGGTGGCTACAACACGCTTTTCGCCTATCCCGCCGCATCTGGCCTTACAGCGCGAGCAAATGGAATCTATGCCATCAAGGCAGCGTTGGCGGCGTCACAACCGGTGGCAATTACCATGCGGATTGGTTGGGATTTCTTCAAGCTTGCGCCCTACCAGTTGTATGACGATACCTCTATTTATCCGGGATATCACGAAGTGCTCGCCGTTGGATATGACCAACAGGGTCTCTTGTTGCAAAACAGCTGGGGGACCGGTTGGGGAACCGCGGGTTTTGCCAGGATGGCGTGGGCCACGGTCGACAGGAACGTCATTGAGGCAAATATCATACTTCCGCCTTCGTCGGCGCCGTCAATCGTTGAGCCATTCAGTCAAGCCACTTTGAGTGGCACGATCAAGCTGGCTGCAGTTCAGGGATTTAATCCAAATGCCCGTTCCTTGACGTTCTGGGTCGACGGACCGGCCGCTTCTTCCGCAGCCTCTTGCGTGAATTCGTTATGCATCACGATGCTCGATACGATGAAGTTGCAACTTGCCAACGGTCCTCACATTGTTGAGGCCAGAACCTACGATGCTGCCGGCGCCTTTCTCGAACGCAGCCCCCCGGTCGTCTTTAATTTGTTGAACGATCATTCGCCTCCGGTCGTTCACAT
>DATBQC010000417.1:0-1626 GCA_036561065.1 Methylobacter sp.
AGGTCCGCCGCAATCAAGGGCCCGAAATGATTCACCCAGCGCCGAACGGTCTCGTAGGAGACCATGATGCCCCGTTCCGCCAACAAGTCTTCCACGTCACGTAGACTCAGCGTGAACCGGAGATACAGCCAGATCGCCTGCCGGATAATCTCGGGAGGGAACCGGTAGCCGCTATAGCTGATTTTCGCCATCCCCCTGGCTAGTTGACCGCCAGCGAAGCCGCAAGCCAAAATCGCCGTGACAATGCCGCGGCAAACCAAAAGAAGGATGCCGCGACGCCAGCTCCGCCGATCAACGCCCCGACGGCAAAACTCCAGATCATCCTTATTCGCTGCCATGCATCTTTCAGTCCCATGTCGCACCTTGTTCTTTTTTTCAGTCTCCGGCGCGGAGCTCTTGCGGCGTCCTGGACCTTCCGCCCCCTCAGGGGGCGTAAGTCCAATACGGAGAATGGCTAGGGCTACCTTATTTAACCACGCAGGTTTTATATCCATTTGGTAGGGTCGAACAAGCGCCCCCGTTCTTCACGCATTGTGTGCAGAACTGCGGCGGGTATTTGGGTATCCCACGTATACAAATCGGCCCCCTACCAAGGGAATAGCTTATGCATGAAGTGGCACCCATAATAGGGCCGTGGTCGCAAACCTTACCAGAAATATGACTGTCATTTAAAGTGAAACTGTAGTTGTAGCCATAACCAACCTGTTGCAAAGTCCCGCTTGCGTCTTCTCTATTAAAAGTAAGAGGAAACCGGTTCTTATTCTTGGGACAATTTACAGTAAATGACGGAAAACCAGACGGAAGGTAACACCAAAGTGCGGATGTTGTGCATCCCTGTGGGGTCGCTTCGCAAGGCACTGCACCAATCAAAAACAGGGTAAAAAATAAAAGGAATCGTTTCATCTGGCCCATGAATTACACCCACCCATACTGGCTTTCTCTCCTAGAAAAAGGCCGGCGTGGGTACCCGAACCATATTTGCAATCACCTGCCGCCACAAGAGAGGCACTGCGGAGAGACGCGCCGCGCATAAGGCCAATTACGCTAGTGGTGCCGACTTACCTGCTTCGCTGCTCACGACTTTTCGGCTTTCAACTTGCGGCGATGATCCACTCGCGCGCCTGCGTGACTTCTGACGTGGGAAATGACTTCATCGCACCAGGCATCAGGAAGCTGAAAAACCGCATCGTCTGTTTGATCCATGCAACATCAGTGACGACCGCGACCCGCTCCCAACGCGTGAGATGCTCCAGTCCGAGTTTGAAATCCTCCCATACGGCACCCGAATCGATTCCCGAGAAATCCGCAGCTGTTTCGTAGTAGAGCCGGACTCTCTTCTGTTTCTCCAGCGCCTTTACAACTGCTGGAACGAGAACAGAATCGTAGTCGGCCTTCGTCACGCGGCCCTTGCAGACGAAGGCGAGAACTTCGTCTGGAAAGTTCGACAAATGCTCGATCATGGGCTTTCTCCATTGTGTGTTCCAAAGATGCTAGAGCGGGTCCCGAATAGGCAGAATCGGAAGGGGGATTCCCGAAAGGGCCGAATCGTGATTCACCATGTTTGCTGGAATGGAGGCCGGCATGGATGGCAAAACCCTATTCGCAGGATTTACGGGAACGCATGGT
>DATBQC010000418.1:0-2078 GCA_036561065.1 Methylobacter sp.
ATCGGCAATATCCTCAGAAAACTGCACATAGACATTCCGTTATTTGTCGGCTTGTTGCTGATCTCCCTATTGAGCTTTGTTATTCTTTACAGCGCGGGCAGCCAGGATATGGATGTACTGATGCGCCAAGCGGCGCGCGTCGGCTTGGCTTTTCTTTTAATGACGGCACTGGCTCATGTTGATCCTTACCAGTTCAAGCGCTATTCAGCACTGCTGTTCGGTTTCGGAACCTTGTTGCTCGTTGCGGTGCTGGTTATGGGGCAATTCGGCAAAGGCGCGCAACGCTGGCTGGACCTTGGCGTTTTTCGTTTCCAGCCCTCGGAAATGATCAAGATCACCACACCGATGATGATCGCCTGGTACTTGGCTGAACATGCCTTGCCGCCAAGACCGAAACAATTGCTGATAGCCAGCATACTGATCATCATTCCGACCTTGTTGATCGCCAAACAACCTGATTTGGGCACCGCGTTGCTGGTTGCCAGCTCCGGTGCCGGCGTACTGTTTTTTGCCGGCCTGTCCTGGCGATTTATGCTGGCAATCAGCGCCACGCTGGCGGGGCTGACACCGATACTCTGGCATTTTATGCGTCCCTACCAACGGGATCGGGTACTCACCTTCTTAAACCCGGAAGCCGATCCGTTGGGCCGAGGCTACCACATTATCCAATCGAAAATCGCCATCGGCTCCGGCGGCATCTACGGTAAAGGCTGGCTGGGCAGTACCCAGTCGGAACTGGACTTTTTACCGGAAAGCTCCACCGACTTTATTTTTGCGGTCTTTGCCGAAGAATTCGGACTGTTCGGCTGCGTAGGCCTGCTGGTTTTATACCTGCTTATCATCAGCCGCTGCCTGTATATTGCCTCGCAGGCTCAGGACACTTACAGCCGTTTATTGGCAAGCAGCCTGGCGTTTACCTTTTTTGTTTATGTATTTGTTAACATCGGCATGGTCATCGGCGTGCTCCCTGTGGTCGGCGTGCCATTACCCTTAATCAGTTATGGCGGCACTTCCATCGTAACGCTGCTGGCCGGTTTCGGCATTCTGATGTCAATTCATACCCACAAAAAATTTATACCGCATTAGATATAAAAGCAGGCGAAAGGCGCAAGGCTAAAAAATGCTAAATACCATCTTGCGCTCTGCTTTCGGCCTGAACCTTCGATTCGTGCCATAATTCAAAGCAATTTAAGGAGCCGCGACTTTAGTCGCGCACGAGTCATAACACAAACTGTGAAGGAAATATAACCGTCGGCGCGACTAAAGTCGCGACTCCAACATCCTGGGATTTAAAATAGATACATAAATTCCTACCGCACTCATAAAACAAAACAGGTTAAAGATGAAAAAAATCGACCTAGTATCCTGGTGTAAACATGCAGCCCGCGTCCTTCGCTTTTCGCCCTTCGCCTTTTGCCTGTTACTGATCGCCTGCACCACCAACATCAAAGACACCGAACCAGTTCATGCATTTATCGAACAAATGGTAGCCAAACACCAGTTCGACGAATCGGAACTCGACGACTTGTTTGCAACCGTCGAGATTAAGCCGGATATACTTAAACGCATCGCCTCGCCTTCGGAAGGCTTGCCCTGGTATAAATATCGCAAAATATTCCTGACCGATGCGCGCATCGACGCCGGCGTGCAATTCTGGCGGGACAATGCGCCTGCCCTCGCCGCCGCGGAAAAACAATACGGCGTCCCGCCTGAAATCATTATCGCCATTCTCGGCGTTGAAACGCTGTTCGGAAAAAACACCGGCAACCACCGTGTCATCGACGCCCTGTCTACCCTGGGCTTTGCTTATCCGCCGCGCAGCAAATTTTTTCTTAGTGAACTCGAAAACTTCCTGCTGCTCTGCCGCGATGAGCACATCAACCCTGCCGATCCAATGGGTTCTTATGCCGGCGCAATGGGCATGCCGCAATTTATGCCCAGCAGCTTCAGAAGCTATGCCGTTGATTTCGATAACGATAACCGCCGCGACATCTGGCACGACAGCAGCGATGTGATAGCCAGCGTTGCCAATTATTTTGCCAAACATCATTGGCAAAAAGGGCAAGCTATCGCCGTTC
>DATBQC010000419.1:0-1875 GCA_036561065.1 Methylobacter sp.
AATTCCGAATCGACATCACGGACAGGATAACCATAAGGCGCGTGACGAAAAACCAAATCACGCATTTTCGCCCGGGTTATGCAAAGCGCGCGGCTGGGAACAAAAAGGGGTATAGTGATAGCTGTAAAATAGACCAACTCCGCACCGAGGCGTAAGCCGAACTGTGTTTCTAATTTGAGGGCTGCGTTTCGCCTCGCTCCCGCTCGCGGCGGAACATGAAAAACTGCATTAATTGTTGGTCGCGTGGGATGGCGACTCTGGCCATTTGAGATCAGGTGTTCAAGTCGAGCCAAACTCCTAAAATCCGTCTCAAGTTCGACCGCCCGCGCCATCGAGCATTTCCAGTATGACCGTGATCGCGACGTCCGCCTATTCTTCAGATTTCAACGAATCGCCTTGAAAACTGTGGAAAAGTTCGCGCATGGCAATGCCTCTGGGCTCGCAGCCATATACGCCCGAGCGAATTGGCGCTACAGCTTATTAGTCGTTATTCCTGATTCCTAATTGAAGAGGGGGCGTGATGAACCTGCGCTTATTAAATAGTATAGTTTTCCTCGCGCTATCAGGATGCGCTAGTGCTCAATTGAATTACAATGCAATTGATTTGGCGTCCTCCTCTGTTAATTTAATTGCTTCTCAGATCCTCACAAATCTTGGTAAATTTCGAGCAAACCCCTATGCGATACCCTCGCAAGTGAGCATCCCGTCTGGCAGTGCGTCGACTACAAATACGATAACTCCGACGTTCGGTGGGCCATTGGGGGCGTCAGCGACGTTGTCGGCGGCAAATCTCTTGGCCGCACCTCTGTTCGAGGCGAAAACCCATTCGCACACGACGCCGAATGGCACCGTTGGCTTGACTGTTGGAGATCAATGGAGCCAAAATTGGACGCTTGCACCCCTCGAGGATCCGGATCAACTGCGGCGGCTGCGTGCTTTATACCGCTTTGGCGCAGGCAATACCGATAAGAAACAGCTGGCCTGCGAATACCCACTTGTCCAACTAGCGCAGGGGGCCGGCGCGCCTTCACAAAGTGATGCAAAACAACCTTCAAGCGGTTCCTCGTACGAATACGCATCATATATTACATCAGCTTGCGCGCCCATCACGATTGGAACTCCTGATCCGGCTTTCTTGAAACCGCCAGCCTGCGTTATCTGCGATTACGATGCCGACAAGCCCGGTGTCCCGAGTCCGAGCACCCAGCAGATTGTTTTGACCGGGGATCTAAACAAAGAAACAAACATCATTCAAAAAATCCAACTGAACAAAGGAGCGCCCAACATTTCGAGTCTGTTGAAACTTGTTGGTAGTCAGATTTCGGGACTATGCATTCCGGTATCCACGAAAATCGCTTCGGTTAACAGCGATTCGGAAATTCAGCTAGACCAACAGCCCACGTGCACACAAAACGGTGTGCGTTTAAATGCTGCATCTCCCCAACCCGTCTCGTCCGTACAACCGCCAAGGCACAAACTGACCGTAAATAAGTTTCTGAACAACGAGTGGCTTTTGTTCTCAGAAAACGGGGTAACTCCGGCGGAGGAGGCTCAATATTTAGGAAATTATGCTGGGCAAGATCTTTATCTTTCTTTAAGGCATGCCCAGGAATACAGTGACTTCGTACTCTTTGTTCTCGAGGCCACGCTGCAGAGCACCTCTACGTCGGGTGGCGGTGGAGGCGGCAAAGGAACACCTCAGAAAGGAGGCGCTCCTGCGGCCGTTCAGCTACCAGCTAGCGCCACCATCCTACTGCAGTGAGCCCAATCGGAGGCCAGTCGAGTTAGTGCAGAGCCCAGGATTTTTTTCGCCTCGAGCTTGTCCAATCGTCCTGGTGGAGTGATACCATTTCCGGCTGATTAGTTCGCGTTGGC
>DATBQC010000420.1:0-2408 GCA_036561065.1 Methylobacter sp.
CCGGTGGCTAATGCGGCCAAATTGTTACTGGCTGAAGAAGCGTTAGATGAAGAGGCGCAGCAGCATTTGACCGTATTGCTCAAAGATGACAATGTCGATGGCTTGCTGAAGAATTTGAATGATCCTGAAAAATCGGCGGCGGCGCGCGATGCGCTGGTTAATGTACTGCTTGATCACCATGGCACCGGCCGGATTTTGTTTCGCAATTCCCGGCAAACCGTGCAGGGTTTTCCTGAGCGGGAGCGTTACGGCTATGCGCTAACAGGATCGGCGAATGAAGATGACTTGCAGCAAGACCCGCGTTATCTGTGGTTGGTGGACAAGGTTAAGCAACTGGCCGGCCAAAAAGCCTTGGTGATCTGTAAGCAGGCGCAAACCGCGATTGACCTGGAGCAAACCCTGAAAAACCGCGCAGGGATTGCGTCGGCAGTATTTCATGAAGGCATGACCATTATCGAACGCGACCGGGCCGCGGCTTATTTTGCCGACCCGGAGAGTGCGGCGCGGCTGTTGATTTGTTCTGAAATCGGCAGTGAGGGCAGGAACTTCCAGTTTGTGCATCATTTGATACTGCTGGATTTGCCGACCAATCCCGATTTATTGCAACAGCGCATAGGCCGTCTTGACCGTATCGGGCAGAAACATATTATCCAGATTCATGTGCCGTATTTGGAGCACACTGATAATGCCGCGTTGTATCGCTGGTATGATGAAGGTTTGAATGCGTTTGCCTGTAACAGTTCGTCCGCCCAGCGGGTTGCGGATTTGTTGCACGATGAGCTGGAAGCAGTCTTGCAAGGCGGCAATATTGATGCCTTTATTGCCAAGACCCGGGCACTCAGCTCCAAGCTTGAAGCGGAAATGCATAACGGTCGCGATCAATTGCTGGAATTGAATTCCTGCCGCAAGGACTTGGCTGACGAGCTTATCGATCAGCTGAATACTTACGAGAAGGAAGGCGTGCTTTGGCCTTATATGGAAGATGTCTTTGAATGTTACGGCGTGGATACCGAATTCCATTCTCCCGATTGCTTCATTGTCCGTCCCAGTGACCATTTGCGCGTGTCGCATTTTCCCGGATTGACTGAAGACGGCTTGACTTTCACCGTCAACAGGCAGATTGCTTTGGCGCGGGAAGACATGCAGTTCATGACTTGGGAGCATCCTGTGGTCACCGCGTCGATGGATATGGTGCTGTCCAGTGAAACCGGCAACGCCGCGATTAGCGTGATCAAGCATAACGATCTTAAAGCCGGGCAATTCTTTTTGGAGTGCTTGTTTATTGTCGAGTGCAGCGCGCCTGCCGAATTGCAAATCGGCAGGTTTTTGCCTCATACGCCGATCCGGGTGTTGATCGATCAGAACCAAAAGGATGTCAGCGAAGCCATCGACCACCGCGACCTGGTTGAGGCCGGAATCAAGTTCGATAAACACAAAATCATTGCCTTTTTGAACAGCCAACGTCCGCATCTTATCAGTATATTGGGCGTGGCCGAGCAAAAAGCCAAAGCCGATATGCAGCAATTAGTCGATGAAGCGACCCAAGCCATGCTGGAATCGCTCAGCAATGAGATCAAGCGTTTGGTCAGGCTGAAAAAGGTGAATCCGACCATCAGGACGGAAGAAATCGAGCAGCTAAAGGATATGACCATGCTGGCGCATGAAAATATTCAGGCCGCGCAGCTAAGACTGGATGCGGTCAGGTTTGTGATTACCAGCTGATGTGACAAATTCACCACGAAGGCACGAAGTTTTATGTTTTTCTTCGTGCCTTCGTGCCTTCGTGGTGAGTTAAAGATTTTATTACTGTATAAACGATTGATATGCATTAAACCCCAATCTATCCAATAAATTATGATAAATATCGGCAAAATAAATAAGCTGAAAGTCGTTAAACAACAAGGCACTAATGTTTATCTTGGCAATGGGCTCTCTGGAAATGTGCTGTTGGCAGACAGGAAGCTGCCCGCAAACTGCGAGGTCGGCGATAGCCTGGACGTGTTCGTTTACGTGGATTCGGAAGGTCACCTGGCCGCCACCACTAAAAAGCCGTTGGCTCAAGTGGGCGATATCGCCTGGATGAAAGTGGTATCGCTCAATTATGTCGGCGCGTTTCTGGATTGGGGTCTGCCGAAAGATTTGCTGGTGCCGTTCAGCGAACAATACCATGAGATGGAAGTGGGGCGCTCTTATTTGGTCAAGGTGTTTTTGGACGAGCAAAACCGCATTGCCGCGACCACCAAGATTGATAAATTGCTCAGCGATGAATCGGACGATTTTGAAGTCGGCCAAAAGGTGTCGCTGATTATCGCCGATGCTTCTGATCTGGGTATTAAAGCCATTATCAAAAATAGTTATTGGGGCATGCTATATCAAAACGAGTTGTACCAGCCAATCAGGAAAGGCCA
>DATBQC010000421.1:0-1740 GCA_036561065.1 Methylobacter sp.
GGAGTTTGCACGCAGGCAACACCATTGATTTGATCTGCGACAGGCATTAACACCTGGCTCGGCTTGGCCGGATTGAATATCTTGAACGTCATCTCAGTGGTGACCAACCCCGGCACACTGATATTCGTAAAATACGTTTTCTCTAGATCATTTACATTCTCCACAATGATTCTGGCCGAACCGCATTGGCCTTGGTAGTCACTGCCATTAGTCGTCGTAAAAGCCTTATATCCCGAGAGCTTGGGCAAACTCATCAGGGTTTCGGCATGCGCGGGCAGCGCACAGACAAGCGCGAACACCACTACAAAAAACCATGCTAGCGGCTTACTGAAAATTAAGGGTCTTCCCGAAGACTTTGTCATACTGATCATTTAGATGTTGCATATTCCTATCGATATATTCCGAAACAGTGCCACTATCGCTTGCATAATTCAGGCTCATCGCATCTGTTGCCGCTTTACTTAATTTAGATAAAGGCGTGCCGTCTCTTTTGGCCTTAATTACTTCCAAACCAACGGGTTGTCCTAACTGATGCATCATATAGATATTTTCTTCAGATGGTTCTAATTTCGCTTTATTCAGGGCATCCACATTCTGCTTGGCGAGTATCACACCTCCGCGGATATTCTGGTCTGGGTCGAACCTGTCCTTGACTCCTAGCCCTTCGGCCGTAGCGTTGATTATCTGATAATCACCGATAGCCCCGCTCGTACTGATAGCATTGGGGTTGCCGCCGCTCTCCATGGCCATGATCTTGAACATGGTTTTCGGGTCTATCTGTACCGACCTCGAAAGGTTTTTGAGATAATTTATATTCTCGTCCGACATCGGGGGAGCATCATGAAACGAGGTATTAGCGCCGTTATCTTTCAGGTTGGCGATCTGGTCTGCCTCGTCCTGCGTAGGGAAAAATCTTGGCCTTTCCTTACCCTTCTCATCACATCGAACTCCGGCCTGTAATGTGGGCTATTCACCCCTATAGGAAAAGGCCTTAACCCAAAAGGGTCGGGCTGATTCGTTTGCCACGGCGGCGCGGGCACCACATTCGGCATATCCACATCGGTGGCATTTGTCAGCGCGGTTGGCATTACTCTCTGCGGAGTCGCCATCTGCATCGGCACGCCCAGTAGCGATTCGAGTGGCGGTAGCGCGTTCGTGCCATCGCTACCCGTTTGGTTATTGCTGCCTGAGTCTGTCAGCAACTTCGGGAACCAATCATCAAGCAATCCCATTCAATCTCTCCTTGAAATTAATCATATCCAGCAACGCTGTCGTCTTAATTTTGGCTTTAACAAAAAGGTGTGTTAGTTTAGCCGTCGCAAACTTTTCGCCCACTGAACACCTCTAAACAATCTATGGAAAACACCAATTGGCTTTGCCCGGCTTGCGGCCAGGCGAACCCGTCTGAATCAACCGTTTGTTCGCAATGCGGTTGCCCATCGGCAGCAACGGAACATGAGATCGAGCAATATAAAAAGATCGCGCAGAATGTCGCAGGCAGTGCAGCCCAAAGCAGCGCAGCCGGCAACACCGGCGGCGTAAAAGAATACTTCACCACTTCGACCTACAAGCTGGTGTTGATGTGCGTGTTCACGTTCTCGCTGTATGAGATCTACTGGTTCTATAAGAACTGGACTGCCATCAAACAGCATTACAAGGGCAGCAAGATCATGCCTGCGGCGCGCTCGCTGTTCGCGCCGATATGGGCTTATAGCTGCTTCAAGCAGATCAAGAACTCCG
>DATBQC010000422.1:0-3007 GCA_036561065.1 Methylobacter sp.
GGTGGCGGTAAAGGCAATATCGCCAGAACCTTGTTGCCGGAAGATCATCGTGCCGATCCTGTCGCACGTACCGATATTACCCGTTCCGGCTGCGGTCATGCGATGCCCAGCACTTTTGTGACCGGCTACCGTTACGCGGAAATGGGTTATACCGCCGGTTTCGAGCCTGCCGTATTGCCGATCAATGCGCGTCAGGCGCATATGGAAATGGCCGATATTCCGATTCTGGATAAGGGCGGTTATGTGTTGATGGGCAGCGATGATTATTTGCTGCGCATGTTGACGGCCAAGAAAGACCAAAAAGCCATTAATGATTATGTTGCGTTTACCATGCAGGCCGCTAAAGCTATCGGCGTTAAAGTGGTTAATCCGGGCGGCATCAGTGCGTTTAAATTCAATCAGCGCAAACTGGATTTGGATGAGCAAAACAGCCATTACGGCGTGACACCGAGAGAAATCCTAAAGTCGTTGGCGACAGCGGTTAAAGAACTGGGCATTACCCATCCCCTGCATGTGCATGGCTGCAACTTGGGTGTGCCGGGTAATATGAATACCACGCTGGATACCATCCAAGGCATAGGCGGCTTGCCGATGCATTTGACTCATATTCAGTTCCATAGTTACGGCACGGAAGGGGATTTCAAGTTTTCATCGGGCGCGGCTGCAATTGCCGAAGCTGTCAACCTTAACAAGAATATCACTATCGATGTCGGGCAGATTCTGTTCGGTCAAACTGTAACAGCGTCCGGCGACAACATGCGTCAACACGCCAATCA
This sequence comes from Methylobacter sp., assembly GCA_036561065.1. GTDB lineage: Bacteria > Pseudomonadota > Gammaproteobacteria > Methylococcales > Methylomonadaceae > Methylobacter_A. Next base: position 777 of record DATBQC010000422.1, read on the forward strand.
TAAACATGCCAGCCCGAATAAATGGGTGACCATGGATATTGAATGCGATGCGGGCTGCGGCGTTGTGCCGTTCAAGTACAAAGACAAGAACTTTGTTAATGCGTTGCAATGGGCGATCGGTCTGGAAACTTTCTTGCTGGTTGATGACCCTTGGCGCATTTTCCTGACCACGGATCACCCGAATGGCGCGCCATTCACCAGTTATCCGCATTTGATCCGCTTGTTGATGGATAGAAGTTTCCGTAATGACGTGCTGTCTACGATACATCCCGAAGCGCAAAAAATGACCACCTTGGCGTCGATTGAGCGCGAATACAGTTTGCAGGAAATCGCGATTATGACTCGCGCCGGTGCGGCCAGATTAATCGGTTTGAAAGATCGCGGAGCTTTGAGTGCCGGTAACTGGGCGGATATTACCGTTTATACCGACAATACAGATCGGCAAAAAATGTTTGAGAAACCGGATTATGTGTTCAAGGACGGTGAGCTGGTGGTGGTAGATGGAAAGGTCGTTCATACCAAATGGGGTACGACCCATGTCGTTAAACCGGATTTTGATTCATCGGTAGAAAAGGATTTGCAGAAATATTTTGACCGGTTCCTGACCATGAAACTCAACAACTTTAAAATTAGTGATGATGAAATAACAGAAGACGGGCGCGGCAGCTTGACTGTGCATCCGCTTAAAGGAGATGTGGCATGATCATTAATGGTGTAGCTATAGATGCAACTTTTGCTGAGGCCTTTCCGATGAAAGCCACTCGCGCCATCATCACCGCGCAAAATGAAAAATGGGCGATGATCTCGGCCCAAGCCATGACCGGTTTTGCAACTTCAGTGATTGCTTGCGGTTGTGAGGCAGGGATTGAGCGGGTTTTGGATCCTTCCGAAACGCCGGACGGCCGTCCCGGCGTGTCTATCATGATTTTTGCGATGGGCGGCAAGGGCTTGGCCAAGCAGCTTGAAACCAGGGCAGGGCAGTGCGTATTAACATCGCCAACCTCGGCCTTGTTTGCAGGTATTGACGGCGGTACGCGCATAGCCTTGGGCAAGAACCTGCGTTATTTCGGCGACGGTTTTCAGGTGGCTAAACTGATCGACGGCAAGCGTTACTGGCGTATTCCGGTCATGGATGGCGAGTTTTTAGCCGAAGCGACGACCGGGCAAGTCGAGGCCATTGGCGGTGGTAACTTTTTGGTGCTGGCCGAGTCCCAGCCTCAAGCGCTGGCGGCCTGCGAAGCGGCGATCGAGGAAATGCGCAAGATCCCCAATGTGATCATGCCGTTCCCTGGCGGCGTAGTGCGTTCTGGCTCCAAGGTCGGTTCAAAGTATGCAGCCTTGGGGGCATCTACTAACGATGCCTTCTGCCCGACTTTAAAAGGCATGACCAAAACCGATCTGTCACCGGAAATTGAATCGGTCATGGAAATCGTTATCGACGGTTTAACCAAAGAAGACATTGATAAAGCCATGCGCGTTGGCATTCAGGCAGTTTGCGATTTAGGCGCGGCGAATGGTATCAAACGCATTAGTGCGGGTAATTACGGTGGCAAGTTAGGGCCGTTCCACTTTCACTTACAGGAGATTATGGCATGAGCGCTTTAACATTTACGCTGAAACAAAAGCCGGATCAGCGTGTGGATATGTCTCCTTTGGTTTGCCAGAAGTTAGCTGATATGCAGCCTGCTGAAATTGCTGCGCTCACTTTGCAGAATGGTAAGCGCAAAATCCGCGTGGATGAACTATTCGATATTACCGGTTCCGATGCGCAAAATATCGTGATCAAAGGCAGCTTTGAAAAGCTCGATTTTATCGGCAAAGAACTGGATGGAGGGCTCATAACGGTTGAAGGTGATGCAGGTGCTTATCTTGGCTTGGGCATGAAATCCGGCGAGATTGAAGTGTCAGGCGATGTCGGGCTTTATGCAGCTTGTGAAATGAAAAAAGGCTTTCTAACAATTAACGGTAATGCCGGTGATTTTTTGGGCGCAGCTTTGCCCGGCAACAAAATGGGTATGAAAGGCGGAACCATTCTGGTTAAAGGCAATGTCGGTGAGCGTGCAGGCGACCACATGCGTCGTGGTAACATCCTGGTTGAAGGCAATGCCGGTGATTATTGCGGCTCCAGAATGACGGCGGGCACTATTGCGGTGATGGGGCAAACCGGCAGGTATTTGGGGTTTGCGATGCGGCGGGGTACGTTGCTGTTATGGAATCAACCGCAGGCATCG
>DATBQC010000423.1:0-2978 GCA_036561065.1 Methylobacter sp.
GCGTCCTCCACTAAATCACGCCGCCATCTGTCTCAAATTATCTGACGACGGACAGCCCATCCGCCCTCTACCCAACGCATACGAAGCATCTGCGTCCATGACCCATTCCGAGCTACATAAAAGATGTTGAAATTAAAGTCCTTCCCGTGGTGCGAAAGACGGGTGGCAGTTGACACGGCAAAGCCCGGAGTCATGTTGCCTATATTGATGGTTTTCGATGCCCGCATGAGATTTTTCTTCAGCTCGTCGATGTCAACAATGCGGGCGGAAACATCGTAAAGTGAATATTTTCCATTTTGAATGAATGCGGGGACGATGATCAGAGCTATTAGCATTAACAGGCTCACCGTCAGAACCCACGATTTGAAACCCCATCCAGCAAAAACTATCACCGCCTGTGATAGCACCCGCATTTTCTTGCTGAAGCCGCGCAATTTCTTCGTTCTTCTGCCTGAGCTCTGCGTTGAATGAGGACTGTCGCAATGCTGCCAAAATCCTCCGATCGCGACAAGAACGGCCCCAGCCGCGACTACGAAGGCTGGCGCCAAAGGCCAGAGACGAAACATTATATCCTCCGCCGATTACCCAGTCGCAAGTCCAGCAATGAGCTTCGCCCATGGTCGCTCTAGTTTGACAAATTATTGGTCAGCGATCTTCGACCAGGTTCCGTTCGCGTCCTTCATGTCCCGCCGGCTTGTCCCACGATCGAAGTCAGTACAAACACGCACGTCCCCGAACTGATTGAACCCGCATATTTCACGCGCAATAATCTTGCCGTTCGCGTCCTCGGTTGTCCGTACCATGTTGTCTTTTCCGTCATTGCTGGTGAAGAAGACCGCTGAGCTACAGATTTTAAATTCCGGCTGACAAACGCGACTGAACAGAGGCTTTCCATTGTGCTGCGCGGTTGAAGCAGCAACTGCCCCGTTAACAACGTTATCCCATTTTGGCGGTGCTGCTTGCATCGGCAGTTGCGCTGGCTGTGGAAGTTGTGTCGGCGCGTCGGCGGGCGGGTTTTGAACCGGCTTTCCCGTTACCGTCGCGCCCATGGCGCGAAGATTGTTTGGCGTCAACCAAACCATCTGATCCGGCGGAGTTACAACCATTCGTCCGATAATATCGGCTGGCACCCCAAGTTCTTTGACGATCTTCGCCATTGCCACAGTCGCGGCGTTGGACTCAACGCTCTCAGTCCCGTTCGCATTCGATGCCCCGTGGACCCCGATCGAAGCGGTGTAACTCGCAAATTTATCGGACCCGGCCGCGAATGCGAGAAAACATGCCGAGGCGCACGTCGATTCATTTGGTACGACCGAAGCTATCTTGGCGAACCGAAACGCATCGGCAAGTTTTGAGCCCTCAAGCAGATTCCCACCGGGGGAGTTGAGGCGAATCCCTGAAACAATCTTTCCGGAGTCGTTTGCGGTTTTGATGATCTGCTGAAGTTGATCGGTATCCCCCGGAGCGATTTCACCGTTCAGAATGACGACAACTTTTCCTTCTTTGGAAATGTAGCTCGTCAGCGTTGCTGATTGCGATGAAAGCGCCGAGGCGACGAAGATCAGCGCTGCAATGAAAAACGCCGGAATGCGCATGCTGAAACCAAATTGCTATAAATATTATCATTTAATCTCACTCATAACGAGTGCGGACGCAAGTCGGAAAGCCCGAGCCGGACAAAATGGCAGGGAAAAAAAACGGGATGAGCTGTGGAACCCCACGGGCTGGAAAACGTGGCAACGATTTGAATTTTCAGGATATGAAATTGCTGCTACACTTAAAATATTGATAAAATCATTCATTCATTCCATTGCCAAGGCAAAGCTCATGGCAGACAAGTCATTTTCGATAAGCGAACAAAAATTACGCGACCTTCATCTGCTCCTGAATAAATTATATAGGTTCATGATCTTGAATGAGCCCTGTTGTAATTGGCCCCCGGAGCGGGAACGAAAAAGAAGACAAGGCTTAATTGAAAGAGCCCTGGCTGATGTAACAAACATTATATTCAACATTGATCATAAATACACTTTGGAGCTGATGAAAAGCTTGATTTGACGGAAGAAAGTAAAGAGCAAATGGAGAGGGTGGACATTCGCTCTCGCTTAAAATTAGTCAAAAATGGAGCTGCCGAGACCAAGGAGTGATTTGTCCTTCGCATAGCTGCCAGGGTAACCCACGCGAGATTTTCGATGATTGACAGAGCACTTGGAATAGCCGGAATAGCATTTACAATTATTGGTTTTGCCGTGCCGTTTATGTTTCGGGAAATCGATAGACGGCTAGCTTGGTCTGGGTTTATTTTTGGCGTCCTATTGCTCGGAGCCGCAGCAACGACTGCCTTTCTTCCCGGACGGGACGCACAAGCAATCTCATCGCCCCAACTAGCGCAAAACGTTACTTCATATCGACAACAGGGCGGAATAACGGCTGGCATCGTAAACATTGGACCGCAGAGACTGGCATTCTCACCTGAAATTGGGAGAGAGCTGCTTGCGAAAATGCCGACCAAGAAGAACATCGATATGATCAGCGTCGGAAGCACGACAGACCAAAATGTAGCGACAGACTTTCAGAACTTTTTGCAGCAAAACGGTTACATCGTATTCCGCAAGACGGTAGGCATGCTAGTCCCACCGCCTGGCCAAAAAATGTCGTTTGCCGACGTGGGGGATGAGTACATTTTAACAATTGCTCCGAGCGCCAATTAAATGCGATAGGAAACGCGTCGTGGCGGCTCTACCAGAGCGTGACCTCTTCCTCAATGGCCTCAATCAAACTCGGGTCATCGTCTCCGGCACCTGACCTATTGACCCGTGTCGAGACCGGCCACATGCGCAAGAGATCGTTCGGCGCGGATCGCAACACTTCAACGCCAGCATTTCCGGTTAGCCAAGCATCATGATCATCGCCGCCGAGAAAGACTGGCATCCGTTCATGAATGCAGCGCGTGAAATCGTTTGCGGCGGTGATGATCA
>DATBQC010000424.1:0-2077 GCA_036561065.1 Methylobacter sp.
TATTGCCCATATGGATGTAGTATTAACTTGAAGTTAATTCAGTGAGTAAGGGGGCACAAAATGAACATTACATCTACATCCAGCAACGCAATTAACCTGATCAATACCGCCCAACGTAAATCAGCGGATGCAAGTCAGGTAATAGCTAAGCTGCCCGTACAAAAAGATGAGGTTGGCAGTTCAGAGTTCAAACCCAGCGACATTACCAAACCGATAATCAGCTTAAAAGAAGCCGAACTGGAAACGTCCGCCGCAGTTAAATTACTTCAGGCCGATAAAAAAACGATTGGCTCTTTACTGGACATCAAAGCCTAAGCTAACCGCTTACCGACACATCAAAACCCAAGAGCCTGATTTCATCAGCGAATACATTCAGCGTTTCCACCGACAACTTCTCCAGCCGAACGGATTCCGGCTGGAGAGACGGCCTGGCAATTGTATACAGCATCACACATTGCAACTTACAACCTTTTACTTTAAGCCGCTTTAACAGATCAAGAAATGCGTTTTTCTCTTGCTGAGACAGCCCTTGTTTGTCGTAATCCAAAAAACATGTTTGCAGTTTTGTCGGGCACAGTTTTGCACAAAGCAACAGATTCTCTTCGCTCGCCTGACAGCTTTGACCGGCATTATTGATTAAAGCCCTACCCTCTTCAGTTGCACTATCGAACTTAAACCATACTTCTCCGCCATATGTCTTTAACGTCTTCAGGCCATTTTGAACACTAGGGCGATGCACCAAACTACCGTTGGTAATCAACACAAATTTACTCTTCGGCAAAACCCCCGCTTCTGCTGCTACCTTTCCAATCAAAGCTACCGCCTTATCAAAATCCTTTACACTGGCAGGTTCACCATTACCGGAAATTGCAATATCTTTAATGACCCGCCTATCTTTGTCTACCTGAAAATGTTCGTAAAAATTACCGTGAACCACATCATCAAGAAAAAAACGCAGCTCATCTTCCAATAGCTGAAGATCCAAGTCCGGCGCAGCGCCGACTTTCAAATCCGGCACTTGGCAATAGATGCAGCGCCAGTTACAAGCGTTATTAATATTAAAATTGATACCGATAGACAAACCGCCAGCTCGCCTGGAAAGCACCGGGTAGAGGTACTTTAATCCGGCAATATCCCTGCTATGGTTGGTTGTTGTTAATATCGAAGCCATAACCCTACTCAGAAATAACCTAAAACATGATATTCTACGTTTTTGTCTATTTTTAATTTGGGATTTTTCAAAGTTATGAGCGAAAGAATTGTATTGCGCACTGGTGAGGCGCTGGTCGCAGGCGGCCCGCCCGGTACGGCAGCAGAACCTGAAGTTATTATAGGCGAACTGGACGGACCTGTCGGCATTGCTCTGGCAACACTAACTGGTGGACAAGCTAAAGGCCACTCAAAAGTATTTGCTCTTTTAAATACCGACATTCAAGTGCGTCCCGTGACGCTAATGGTTAGCAAAGTAACGGTAAATAACAGTCGCTATACTAATATTCTGATGGGCACAGTACAGGCAGCAATCGCTAATGGCGTACTTGATGCCGTGCGTGCTGGCGATATCCCCAAAGAAAAGGCTAATGACTTGGGCATTATCTGCTCGGTCTGGTTAAATCCAAGTGTTGCGACTGATGACAATCTGGATCATCAAATTCTCTTCGACATACACCGCAAAGCCATGGCGCAAGCAATCCATAAAGCCATGACCAACACGCCGGATATAGACTGGCTGCTGGAAAATCAGGATAAAATTACCCATAAGTACTTCCAGATGGGCTTGGACGGAAAAATCTAGCCAGCTCTCTTACAAAAAAAGCCCCGTCAAACAGGGCTTTTTTGTAGCTGCATTGAATAATGCCAGAAACTTTAAGTTTTTAACTTATTTTAACCAAAACCTCGCCGCGTCCCATTTCCGACATGTCACCAGCATAACGCTGCACTCGGTTAAATGCCGCAGAGTTATTTGCAAATTTGGAATTAAGCTTTTTAAACGATGTAAACAGTATTGGTAAGAACGCCAAGGTGTGCGCACCACAATCATTAAACCTTGCCGATGCCTGCGGTTGATTCCATAACA
>DATBQC010000425.1:0-9163 GCA_036561065.1 Methylobacter sp.
TACCTGCCGATACCTTCGCGTTGGCTACTCGACGGTAGTCATTGATAAAATAAAGGAAAAATCATGACGCTCTACGAATTATATCAGGCAATCAGTAAAGAACTTGCCTCTGGTAAAGTTGGCCTGATTCCAGGCATCCTCACAGAAGGGAGTATTTCTGACTTTTATCAAGGAATAACCCAGAATAAATCGGTACAGATTGACAATCCTGTCTTAAATCCTCCAAACGCCGATTCTTCGATTACATCTTTCATCCTGACCGGGACGACCTTTTCATTCGGTACCGCAGACGGTACGGCATTGAATGCTTCAATTACCTTTACCGAGCAAGTCGGTGACCTGTTCTCGGTTGGCGATTACCGAACTAATCTTCAATGGAATCTGGCAGGCATAGAATGGTTCGGACTTGCCAACCCAGGTTTTCTTGTTAACGCCAGTAATGGAACAATTCAACCTAATGGCGTCCTAGGAGGTTCCCCTTCCTGTTTGCGCGACCTGTTTTTTGGCCTTCAGCTACCGCTCGAAGGAGATATTTGGTCTTTTGTTGGCACCTTTACCAAACCGGTCGGGCTATCCGACATCATCCAACTGGCAGGCGGCATCAATCTGGTCAACAGCATCCCGCCGCCACTGAACACAGTCACCTCCATTGGCGTTTCCTCTGCCACTCTCACTTACAACACCGCAAGCACGACTCTGGAAAGTTTTTCGTTCACCGTAACCCAAAACGATCCAACCGAGCTTTTTACCCTTTTCCCGTTCCTTCCCGGCTTTCCTCAGGTGGGAGGACTGACCTTTAATTTCATCGTCATCGATCCAGTAAAAACCAGGAAGACGATGTTTGATTTTGCCGGTAAAGTCATCTTCCCGCCTAGCGACACCAATTCTGATGCGGCGAGACCCACTATGAGCCTCGCCGGGTCGTTACCGGATTTTAAAATCCAAGGAGCTCTTGACGATAACGGAGCACTGCTCAGCGTCGATGATATCCTGCATATTATTCTGCCCTCTACGATCAACACCGGCATACCGGGAGGTTTTAAGACCCTCACGTTTTCCGCCGATACGCCGAACAATAATTACAGTTTCTCCGGAACCTTTAACGCTGACTGGGATATTACAGTCAGTACTTCGCTCTTTACCATTCCGCTGGTTATCAAACAGCTTTCGATGTCTTTGCAACGTGCCGGGAAAAGTAACGGCTGTTCTTTCGGCGGGGTGATTCAGATTGGACAGGATGATGCCGATGGAACCTTCCAACTTTCCATCATGGCAAACACGCCGATTGGCAGCACCGACTGGACATATCGCGGCTGGCTGTCGGAGGGGACAATCTCTCTTAGTGCTCTGTTGTATACCTTCACCAACGGTGTGTTCAAAATCCCGGCAGAGAGTTTTGATCTTGACATTGACCAGTTGAACGTCGAAATTTCCAGTGGCGGGACATACAATTTCGAAGTCGGCGCTGTTATGACCCTTCCTTTTGGCATTGGCCGGATCAGCGGATTTTTGGGGGTCTATTCCGATGGCGAAATCCCGGCTGATTCAGGTATCAAACAAAGTAGTGGCGCCTTACAGCAATCAAGCTTTTTAGCTCTGCCTTCATCCTCCCTCGTTTTAATCGGCCAGGCAGAAGAAAAGCAGGTGCCTGCCTACCGGATGATGGCTTCCTATACTTTGCTAGACATCGATTGGATCTTGACCGTCGATATGAAAAATAAGGATGACTATCGTTACTTTCTTTCCCTGTCAGAATACCTGACCGGCGAATATGTCCATGATGATAAAACCAAAATGGCAACGGTTACCATAAAGTTCGGTAACGTCTCCGTGGGTGATATCGTTGCACTGATGCTCTCCTGGGCAACACCGGGAGGGCCTCGTTCCCTCTCTGCTCCATGGGATATTTTAAACAGTATTCCGTTGAATAACCTTGCGATTGTCGTTACGATCCCGGACGATAAAACGAAAAGGAACACCATTAGCATCGACTATCCGGCTGATGGAAATCTCGGGCTGAATTTTGGTATCTTTACTTTGAACGGCCTTAAGTTTACTTATCAGCCGAAAATCGAGGATCCGAAAAAATACGAAGTTATCGTAGAGCTCGACGGAAAATTCATTACCGGCGATTCTATTCCGAGTTGGGATGCCACCGATCCAAACAGTGCCCCAGTCCCGGCAGGTTCCGGCAATAAGTATCTCGATATCAGGCTACTTGCGTTAGGACAGCATGTAACAGTAGAGGGATATGAATCATTCACTTCGGTTGAGGACGCGATTAACGCCATGCGTTCTCTGGAACCTCCCAAAGATGACAATTCCATTCCGGTGTCGGCAAACCCGACCAAGGGGCAACCAAAGTTCGACCCCAAAAGCAACTGGCTTATCGGAATGAATTTTGGTGTTCTGCGCTTCGGCGGGGATGAGTCGGTCAATGGGGGAGAGGGCAAGCAACTGGCGTTGGCAAATGAGAGTAAAGCTGGATACATGCTCGACCTGTCGATTATTTTTAACGATCCAAACCTGTATGCGCTTCGCTTCGCCCTCGACGGTCCGGTGGCAAAAACCTTGGCCGGGCTTGCTTTCGAAATTATGTACAAAAAGGTTTCCGACTCTATCGGCATGTACCAGGCGAAGCTAACGCTCCCTAATGCGGTTCGGCAACTACAGTTCGGGGTTTGCGGAATCACCCTTCCGAACTTCGGTGTCCAGATTTATACCAATGGCGACTTCCTCGTCGATATCGGTTTTCCGTACAACAATGATTTTACCGTATCGTTTGCGGTGCAAATCCAGGCAGGGCCGATACCGTTAATCGGCGCTGGGGGGATTTATTTTGGCAAGTTAAGTTCCGCCACCACCTCCCTCGTCCCGTTAACAAAAAACGGGGCGTTTAATCCGGTTATTGCCTTAGGGGTCGGTCTCCAGGTCGGGCTAGGCAAAGATATCAACATCGGCATCATGCAGGCCGGTTTCTCGCTTACCGTGTTTGGAATCATTGAAGGGGTCTATGCCGCCTACAATCCATTCGACGGAAGCGAAGCTTCCGACTTTTTCATGATCAAAGGAACCTTAGGTGTCATAGGCCGTCTTTACGGCACCGTCAATTTTGTGATCATCAGCGCCGATTTTGAAGTCGTGGTAAAGGTTTATGTCATGGCCTCGTACCAATCGTACGGGTCGATGCCGATTTCCATCGTTGCTTCTGTCGATATCAAGCTCACAGTCAAGATCAGTCTTGGATTTTTTACTATTAAGATTAGGCTTTCGTTTTCAGCCACGATCCAAGAGACTATCGTCATCGGCAGTGACAACAGTGCCAATGCACCATGGAACCGAATCTCTTCCGGTAATGTTGTTCTTCTTGCGGGCCGAAGAAATCTTTATGCTATTAAGGCCGCATACCTTCCGCATCAGCGGAAACGGCTGGTTATGACAACGCTGAAATATGCGGTGGAAGAAGACAAGCTGCCCCTTACTCTTTATTTCGGCCCGGCCCAGGCGGTGGCGAACAAGACCACCACCGGTTCGTTATCCGACCAGAAGAGCAGGATCGTCAATCTGCTTTATATCGATACCGGAAATGATTCGTTCGACAATCTTTGCCTCGAACTATTCAACTGGTTAGTGACCTCGTATCACCCGGAAACCGTAACCAGGGAGAACATTTCCGATACTGTCATTACTTATACCGAACTTCTCGACATATACCACGAGCTGACTGATAGTCAGGTAGCAACTCCGTTAAGCGTCGGGCAGATTGATTCATTCCTAAACGATCATGTAGCCGTCACCATTGTCCCGGCTGACCCGAACGACAAAACCGAAAAATCGGCAGCGGTATTCCCGATGCCTCCAGAAGTCACCCTCAAGGTGCCGGGAGGGAAAGAGCGGACGTTAGCAACATTTACTAGCTGCACCGATAAATACATCGTGACGATGAATGAATACTTTCGTGATCTTCAGATGCAGGTTGAAAGCGATCTGACTGCCGAGCATGGTGCCGCTTTGAGGACGAATATCGAAGAGGACCAGTCGTTCACCTTGTCCGCTGCCGGCCTAGTATTTCAAGACTTCTTCGTAATGATGAGCAGCCAGTTGATCCAGTACGGTCTTGATGCCATGACCCACTACAAGTATCAGCTAAACGCTACAAATCCGAACTCTCTTGCGGGAATCGTTGCATGGTCCGATGGGATGCAACCGGCTTCTGGCATAGATAAAAACGATCTCACCTGGGATGCCATTGCTGAGGCGAATAAGGATGCTCTCCTGACCGGAAACACGAAAATATCGATAACCGGACGTACGACACAAGTAAGCAGTTCCACTACCTTGCAGTCGGTTGTCGATCTATACGGTTCCGGCCTGACGGTAGGGCAGCTTATTGCGGTGAATAGCTTGACCCAGTATCTTATTAACGGCGATGTCCCCATCACTAATAGTTCCGGTAAAACGATAATTACTGAAAGCAACTCGACCTTCAATTCGCTTCAGGCCGAGTCAGGATGGTCTGAAGCCGAATTCGCCGCTGCCACCGCCAATCTGACTGGGCTTTTGACCAACCGAACCATGATGCTGTTGCCGGATCTTATCTATACCACAGCCTCCGATAATACCGACACCTTGGGCTTGATAGCGAACCGTTATGCGACCACCCCGTCGGATATTGCGAACACCGTGGCGAACCAGACTCTTAGCCCACTTTTTTACACCACTTCCGATGCGCCGAATTATCTAGACCTGCCGCATATGCTCTGTCTTACTGTTGCCGCCATTACCGAGGAGGTTAAAAACTGCAACAGCTTAGAACAGCTTTCCGGCATGGTCAGCCGGTTCCTGGTGTATGGCATGCGTCTGCCGGTAGGGAGTGACACAGGACTTACTTTTAACGATCAGAGCGACACGCCCTGCGCCGGCACGGACTGTTCCATGTATTCGGTTACCGGTCAGCAGTTTGATCTTCCGACGCTTTCGCCGAGCGATACGGCTGCGGCCACCATGGTTGCCACTGCAAATGCTCCTGCGTGGATTAAGTTTGCCAATGGTTCCAGCGCTACCGTAACGTTCTCTGCCGATATGATTAAAACGATGAATTCTGTGCTGGCAGAAGCTCAGACCGTTGGTGTACAGCCAGATATTGAATACCTGGGGATTGCACCAATGCGAGAAGAGCAGCCCGTTCAGTACGATTTTGCGCAGACCATCCCGTGGCAGGCGGATGGAACCGTATCGCTTCCGTACGGTTCCGCCAGTGCCAATGAAAAAGCGCCAACCCCGTATATCTGGCCGTTCTCCAAGGGACTTCTCGCCTACCTTCCGAAGACTGTTTTCGGTTTGCCGAATCCGAAAGTCGCACTGAAGATCGGAAGTGTCGATCTTTCTACCGGTCAGCGGGTCGAAGCAGATTGCAGCTACTATGGATGGGGCTCTCTGGTAAATGTTAACATTAAAAAGATTTCGAGCGGCAGCAACGCATTTACTTATGAGCTCACCGGTGCGGATGAAACCGGGGTGATGGTTTTAGAACGGCTGCTGGCTATCAGCAGTGCCACCGACACACCAGTACAAAATATCACCCTGCTTTACACGCCGAACGGTTCCTCCAATAACGATGCCGGAATGGTCTCTGATCCGCAATCGGATATTGCGACTTTCATAACTCAGGCAAATCTCTCTACCTATACCAACCCGGAAGGGGCTTTGTTTGCCTTTTTTGCGGAAGTGCCGGAAGTTGTTCAGCCGGAAGGATTACTGAGCACGAGCTATAATTTCATCAAACTTCTTTGGGAATGCAGTATTACCCGTTCCGGCGGTTTCTATCTTTACTACGAGAACAAGCCGAAAAAGAGCGGTTTTCCTGAACTTATATTTAACGAGAACGGGGAAACCACGCTGGGGCTTCTAATAACCTATGCGGCCTCCGGTACGAGTATTCAGCCGGATTGGCTCTATGATTATATGAACGTAGCCATCACCGGGCAGAACATTAATCCGAGCTCCGAGTCGTTATTCGGAGTTGCAGAAGCGGTTCCTGTTACCGTCACTATCAAGAATAACGATACATTAGACGCGATTTCATTAAGGCTGAATTTGCCTGTCGGTGAGACGGCGGAACTTCTCGGCGGGGTATCACTGGCATCGACCGCCACGGTAACGCTGAACGATCTTATTTATCAGGTCGGTTCTGCCGCTCCCGGTTACGATACGCAGAATATTGCCAAATACTATATGGTCACCGTAGCGCAACTAGAATCGGCAAATCAGGGACGGGGAATTGATTTTGCGAATCCGATACCGGTCTGGACCGCACTTCGTATTCCGCAAACCCGTTACTTGGTTTCTACCGGAACGGCGGGAAGCACGTTAAATTCGGTGGTCGCATACTTTGGTGCTGTGATGCCGAAAGTCGCCAGCGATAATCGAACCATCGCCGGATTGTTGGCCCCTTCGACCCTTTCGGTGAATGTCGTTTTTACCAATATCAACACTACCACCCCGGCCGGTTGTCTTGCTCTGGCGTTGACCCGGCCGAATCCGGGAGAACTACCCGCTCCTGGCGCCCCCGGATACGACCAGATATATTTACAGCAATCGTATAACCTTCTATCGTATCGGTTCGGTGGGAACAAACTTCACAACGATTCCTTCCCCGATACAAACTGGGGCATACCGGTCGGTCCAACGTCAGAAGGCGATCCCGACAGCGCGGCGGAGAAGATCAGAGCGGTTCCGGAAGATGATCACATCGGGGACTGGACGTATAGCAAATCGGTTCCTGCTTATAGCGTATTGAACGGTCCTGCAATTTCTGAGAGCGGCTCCCTCCCGCCGGTGGCAGGAGATCCATACTCGGTACTGAATAAAATTGCGCAGGTAGAGTTTGTCTGGCGCGATCTTTACGGGAACGAAACCATCACGCCGATTTCCGATCCCGTACTTTACCCTAACGGCCCGAAGAACTCCTCACCGGCACTCCTCGGATACACCGATGGCCTCATTCCGTTATCGGGATGGCCGAGCATCGTTCCGCAGTATCTGTTCAAAACTATCTCCGGTGTACCATTGCTGGCGTTGATCCTGCATTTTGATACTTCGCTCTATACGGAAGATTCGAACGAACCGGATAAGCAGTGGCAGGAGCAGGCGAAAAAGGATCTGGAAACCTACAAAACGATCTACTACCAAATCTGTCAACCCTCCCTTCAGGGTCAAGCAGAATTCTCGGTGAACTTTTCGCTGCTGACATCGCTATTGGCCACCGCTCCCGGATATCTCGGTAGCGACGATGTTGCCGTGCTTCAGCAAGCGATTAAGGATATTTATCTCTATCTTCAGGCTCGGGCAGCAGGAACTGAATACCTTCCGGTTGCCGGAAGCAGCTGTAGCGATATTGTTAAAATGGTAGGCGGTTCGGCAGGCGAGTGGAATTACTGGTGCATTACCGAGCCTGTAGCCCTTGCTGATCAGAACAGTGATGAACTGTTCGAGCTGACCGTTGTATTTGAGATTTTACGAAATAGCGCATATGTGGACGGAGCGTTTGCCGACGACCTGACGGTCTACCGGGCGGTGACTTCGCTTGATCCGTACGTTGCAGCGCAGGCGAGCAGCTCTCAGGCGAGTGACGGGATTCCTACCTATGCATTGGATTCGTTTGCCATTGACTTCGAGAGTATCTTTACCGTGGCCGGGTCGCATACCTTAAAACTTGCTTCCGGGTATGACCGCTATTCATCCGGCGCTTCTGCTTCAGGCTCGCAGAAACCGCTCTGGGTAGTCAGGATGGGGTTGTCGGAGGCGAACGGTATCTATTTTGGAAAGGATGGTGAGCCGATCTTCTTTGCGCCGACTCCGTTGGCGACCACCTTGCAATCGGAAACTGTCGAAATCCATCCATGGGATGCCTCTACCGGTGCGATTGACTTAAACAAAAGCACTAGCAACACTTTCCAGAATATCGATATGGATGTCTGGTTGAATTCATTTTTCACCGCTGTCGATAACCTCCTTTCGCCCGACCTGATCTCCCAGGCGTTCCTGGTGGACTATCTCACCGGCGAAAGCCTCCTGCCGGATATTTTGCAGGCAAAGGAGGATCTCGCATCAGCCTACGCATTGTCCCGCACCGCACCGATCTTGTCAGAGCAGAAAAATGCCGACCCTGCTTCCGCCGCCGAACGTTTAAAACAGCAGATGCTGATTAATTTGGCAGAAGCGTACAAGGTGACCACTATTGTTTCCTATCCTATGGACGTGACGGCAGCATTCACTGGAAAGGATACAAGCATCGCTCCGAGAATGTATGGAACGCCGATTATTTCCGGGGAGAGTAGTGCGGAGGAAGATAGTAATGCAGGCCAGAACTACTCCTTTTCATCGGCGAAAGTAAACCTTGACCCCACGCCACAGAAGAGCGATCTGACCTTTCTCTTCTATGCAAAAAATCCGGGGGATAGTGCTGTTGCCAATTTCAATCTCGATTATGTAGCGACGAATCTGGAACATGATATTGGATCGGTACCGGGAATCGCAGATTACGAAGCCTCCTCCTGGCTCTCATTCTTTCTTCCCCCCGATCCGAGCAGTGAAACGAAAGATGGCCCCCTCTTTAAAAAACTCGGCCCCGTTTCCATTCCGGTTCCGCTCAGGGCGTATCCAAATGCTCCGTCGATGACCACCCAGAACCAGCAGCAGGATTTTCCGGCTGATCCGAAACTTTCTGAAATACTCCGGTGGAACTACTGCTACACCTACGTCCGTTCGACGATGATGCAGGATACGATTCATACCATTGTCCGGATGAATATCGACGATTCAAATCTAAGAATGTTCGCTGTCGATAATTCGAAAAAACTGTTTGAAATTTTGGCGCAGTATACGACGGTGCAGAAGGACCTGAATAACTGCTTTACCAGCTATTTGAAGAACGTTACCTTACAAATGACCGGAACTGACGAGATCGTTGTGCAGGCAAAAGGAGGATTAAAATCGCTTCTGGGATTAATGAACGATGCGGCATATTACTTTCCGTATTGGCTACCAACAGGTGGCGGGAGCATCACTGAACCAGGTAACTACTACATTATTCATCAAGGTACCGATCCAAAATACAATGATCGTTTTCTGGTCACCATTGAGCTTGATCCTGATCAGCCTT
>DATBQC010000426.1:0-5974 GCA_036561065.1 Methylobacter sp.
TCACCCTTCGACAAGCTCAGGGCGAACGGAAAAATTTCACCCAATCCATATCGGGAAGTTATTACTGACCATATCCTTACCAGAATTTCATTCGTATTTGTTTACGGCAATGAACACATCCTCACCGACTAATCAAATCACGACTATTTCCCGCCGATCAATAACTTCGCCTATAACGCAGGCCTTGGCTACTCCATTTTGATGCAGGGCTTTTAGGCATGCATTCGTCTGATCGGACGGCACTGAAAACAACAGCCCGCCGCTGGTTTGAGGATCGAACAGCGCCGGGAATTTTTGATTGCTTATCTCGGCATCCAATACTGCGCTTAAAGACCGATAATTTTCCTCGGCAATAGAAGCGTAATAACCTTTGGCAAATAATTCGCCAACACCGTCGAATAAGGGGGTCGCTTTGTAGTCGATTTTAACGCCCAAAGCCTGATCGGTATTTTTCCCCATCATCTCAAATGCGTGGCCTAGCAGGCCGAAGCCGGTAATATCGGTGCAGCCGGAAACGCTAAAGGATTTGATGATTTCCATCGCGGTTTTGTTGGATTGCAGCATGCTTGTAAGCGCTTGATCCACCAGTTTGCCGTTGGCCTGGGCCAGCATATTGGTGGCGAAGATGACGCCGGTGCCGATGGGTTTGGTCAATATCAGCCGGTTTCCGGGTTGACTGAGCTGTTTTCTTAAAACCTGCTCCGGTGCGACTTCGCCTTGGACTGCAAGCGATATGGCAAGCTCCGCCCCTTCGCCGGTGTGGCCGCCGACCAGGGATACGGCGCTTTTAGCCAGAATATCCAGCACACCCGACATCAGTTGAAAAATATCTTCCTGCTGAATCTTCTTGTTTGCAGCGCCGAGCGTCAGGCCGACCTGTGCGGTCTTGGCAACGCCGCCCATTGCATAGATGTCGCTTAACGCATGTTGGGTGGCAATCTGTCCCAGCAAGTAAGGATCTGAAATGAACGAGCGGAATTGATCGATGCTTTGCAGGCACAGGCTATTCTCGGAAAACCGGGTCAACGCGCAGTCTTCGCCATCCTTGACGCCCAGCAAAACGGCGTCGTCTTTGGGGATGTCCAGCTTATTCAGGCTCAGCGTTAATGTGGAAGCGGCAAGTTTGCTGCCGCAGCCGCCGCAGGTATTGCTTTCCCAATCTTCGGGAACCAGTGTGGTCTTGGGCGTCAGCATGGATTTATCGAAATGCCGGGGCTTTACGCTGAAAGTCTTGGCCTGGAAGCGCTTCATAAATCGCCTGTCGATGCCGTCCTTAACCGTCCACAACAATGAAGGCCACATCCATCTGAGCATCGATGCGCTATCCTGATGAACCAAGGCTTTGCGCTCGCCTATGGTGATTAAAGACAGCACGTTTTTCTTGGGATGAAAGGTTTTTAACGCGGATTTTCCGGTGAAAAAAGCGCGGATATTGTGCTCAAGCACCATGCCTTGCCGAACCGCATAAACGCCGGCCTTTTTCAACGGGGACGGCGAAAAGTGTATGCAATCTCCGGCCGCAAACAGGTCGTGTTCGTTTTCAACCAGCAGGTTTTTGTTGACCTTTACAAAACCGTCCGGGCTCACAGGCAGTCCCGAGTCTTTAAACCACTGCGGCGCGGCGGCTTGCGTGGCCGTCAGTACCCGGTAAAAATCTTTTGCCTGGATAAGCCCTTGTTCGTCTTTAAGCACCAGGCCGTTTTCCTGTTCTTTAAGCGCCTGGGTGTTTTTAAAGACTTTTATGTTCAGCTCTTTAAGCGTTTTTGCCAGCTTTCTTTGGGCTGAATGGTCTTTTGCCGAGACCAGGAATTTATGCCGGTGGATAAGGCTCACCTCGGCATTCCAGTTATGTTGGTCGATCAACATTTTCAGGATTATCGAGATTTCAACGCCGGAAGCACCGGCGCCGACAACGGCAATTTGCAGGGATTCGCTGCCTTTATAGGCTTTCAGGTCGGCGATCAGACGATCCCAATGCGCGATAAATCTGGAAATCGGTTTAAGCGGGACAAGCTTTAACGCCGCCTCTGCCGATGAGTTTTCTAGGCTTTGAGGTTCTATGCCGACGTTAATGGACGCGCAGTCGTAACCGACTTCAGCTCTGTTCTCCAGCCGGATTTTTTTCCGTTGCGGATCGATGCCGATGATTTTGGCCTTGATAAAGCGCTGGCCGAGTTCCTCGCAGATGCGTCTTAAATCGAAATGGCATTCTTCATAGGAATAATAGCCCGCCAAGTAGCCGGGTATCATGCCGGAGTACGGCGAATGCGTTTGGTCGGATATCAGGGTGATCCTAAGCCCGCCAATCGGATTCATGGCCAGCATTTTCAAGACCTGGATGTTGGCATGTCCGCCGCCGAGCAAAACCAGGTCTGAAACTATCGGGGTTGAGTTGTTATTCATCATGCAGCTGCGTCAAAAAATCCAAACAATCCTGCCAAGTGCCTTTAAACAAGGTCTTCCGTGATTTTAATGACAGCGAATGGATATACAGTTTGTCGTAATAATGCGTCAGCAGGCGCTCGATCCAATCGAGATAGGCGTCTGCGTATGCCTCATTCAGCGCATCGAATTGGAACGATTGGCTCAGCATGGTTTTAATGTTATCGCACTCCAGGCCGCCCAGCTTGTTCCTGATCCGTTCGACATTTTTGGCAAAACGAGCTTCCAGTTCGTGTAACGGCATGCCGCCTGTAAAAGGCGCTTGGATATATTCCTTAAAAATTTCCAATGCCCGAACCCGGGCCGGTGTTTCGATCATCACCATCGGCGCAGGGACCATCCGGGCATAAAACAGATCAGGCACATGGCATCGGCCTATATTGGGGCTTTCATCCTCCAGCACAAAGTTATCGGCAACTTGATATAACGATTGCGCCAACTTGTTTTCAAACGTGGCTTGCTGGGGCTGGCTTCTGTCAGCATAGGCTCCGAAAGCGCTGCCGCGATGATTGGCAAGCGCTTCAAGATCGACAAAGTGTCGGAGCTGATGGATTAAGCGGGTTTTGCCCGATCCGGTCATGCCGGACAGGACGATAAAGGGCGCGGGATTTTCTATGACCTGAAGCGCCTCGTGTCTTAAACCTTTATAACCGGAATCGACCCGGAAAACTTCAAGTCCGTTTTGACAGACCCAATCCTGGGCTAACCGGGAGCGCAGTCCGCCGCGCCAACAAAAGATCAAAGCAGGTTGCTGGGGATGGCTTTTAATCGATTCGCACCATTGCTGAATCATCCGCTCCTTATAATCGCCGCTGACCAGTTTGTGTCCAAGCGCTTTGGCGGCTTCCGAGCCTTCGGTCTTATAGGTCAGCCCCACATCATGGCGATGGGCGTCTGAAAGTATCGGGATATTTACCGTGTTTTCGAAGTGAGCCTTTTCATATTCCCCCTCCGACCTTACATCAATCACAGTTACTTGATTATTGGTGCTAAGCAGTTTAAAAGCTTCGGCTGCGGGAATGGTAGGGTGATGGTTCATATTGAATTATGGTCAGTAATAATTCGCCTTAATATAACAGAAACGGCTGGCGATCTTCTTGCGGTACTGGAAGAGGATGTTGATTTGTCAGGTGAGGTGGCTTTAATTCTAAAAACGGCAGCGAAGCAAGTTGACTACGCGTTTTTACACAAGCTTCTTGGCGGCGTCTGCACCGATATGCGCTTCGGGCTCCATGAAACGGACTTTACGCGCAGTCGTGATTTTATTGTAACAATGAGGGCAGCTAACGCCTTGCTGATATTGTTCACTGGTTTTATCGGCTTCGGTGATTTCCGGCATAAGTACCCGCCACGCGCTTGGGGTCGATGCCTTCCACGGCCATCGTGCCGTTGGTGCCTTCGCTGGCCGGCAACAAGGTGCCGTGAACCTGACTGATTTCCATGACATCATGCAGGGGTTGACGCAAAGCCTGATAATTTTCCAAGGTGACAAAATTGTACAGGGCACAAACTACTATTTGGGACGTTATACTTCCTTGTTGCGGACCGGAACGTAAATCCAGTCATGTAGTAATTACACTATTGATTAGTTCATGTCTAGCGCCAATGCCTCGGCAACCTTGATGCCATCTACTGCTGCGGACAGAATTCCCCCAGCATAACCGGCACCTTCTCCCGCCGGATACAATCCTTTGATATTCATGCTTTGGTAATGTTCGTTGCGTTTGATGCGAATAGGCGATGAGGTGCGGGTTTCGACACCCGTCAGCACAGCATCTTTCATCGCAAAGCCCTTTATTTTTTTATCGAAGGCCGGTATTGCTTCGCGTATTGCAGTTATCGCGTATTCCGGCAAAACCGAACTGAGATCGCATAAGTGAACGCCCGGCGTATAGGAGGGTTGTACCGTGCCCAGTTGTGAGGAGGGCCGTTGAGCGAGAAAATCGCCAACCAGTTGCCCCGGCGCTTCATAATTTTCGCCACCCAGTTTGAACGCGCCCGCTTCCAGGCGACGCTGAAAATCAATACCCGCCAATGGATGTCCGGGGTAGTCGTCAGGTGTAATGCCGACGACGATGCCGCTGTTGGCGTTGCGCTCGTTGCGTGAGTATTGGCTCATGCCGTTGGTGACCACATGCCCAGGCTCTGAAGTTGCAGCCACGACGGTGCCGCCTGGGCACATGCAAAAGCTGTACACGGAACGTCCGTTGTTACAGTGGTGCACCAGTTTATAATCGGCAGCGCCCAGTAACGGGTGCCCGGCATTGCTGCCAAATCGGCAAGTGTCGATCAGCGACTGCGGATGTTCTATGCGAAAGCCGATGGAAAAAGGCTTGGCTTCAATGTAAACGCCACGGTCATAGAGCATTTTGAAAGTGTCGCGCGCGCTATGTCCGACCGCAAGCAGCACATGTTTGGTGTTAATGGTTTCGCCGTTGGCAAGCACAACGCCGCGTACCTGTTCATCTTCAATGATGATGTCGTCAACCCGGCTTTGGAAGCGGATTTCGCCGCCTAATGACTCGATAGTCGCGCGTAATTGTTCGACTACGGTGACTAGCCTGAAGGTGCCGATGTGGGGCTTGCTAACATGGAGAATTTCAGGCGGCGCACCGGCTTTGACAAATTCTGTGAGCACTTTACGTCCGTAGTGGTTCGGATCCTTGATCTGGGTGTGCAGCTTGCCGTCGGAAAAAGTACCGGCACCGCCTTCGCCGAATTGCACATTGGATTCGGCGTTAAATACGCCTTTGCGCCAAAGGCCGAACGTGTCTTTGGTGCGCTCCCGCACCTCTTTTCCCCGTTCCAGAATGATCGGACGGAAACCCATTTGAGCCAGGATCAAGCCGGCAAACAGCCCGCAAGGCCCTGTGCCGATGATGACGGGACGTTGCGCCAGATCTTTTGGCGCTTGGGTTACAAAACGATAAGTGCTATCCGGAGTTAAGGAAATGTGCGGGTCGTCTTGCATACGGTTAAGAATCGCCTGTTCGTTGGCAGTCTCAACATCAACCGTGTAAACCAGCAGGATAGCATTGCGTTTTCGCGCATCGAAACCTTGCCGAAATATTGTGTAAGTGATGAGCTGTTCAGCGTTGATGCCAAGCCGATCGAGTATTGTGGTTTTGAGTTGATTTTCAGGGTGATTGAGCGGCAGTTTAAGTTCAGTGATTCTTAGCATGATATGTGTTCGGGGTAGGGTACGGAACCGATTGTTTTGCTTGTGGATGAGTGGGAATGTTTGCTATTTTACCTTATCGAGGTTTTTCTTGTTAGCGGCGCATTTACCTTAAGTGGGGGTTGCAAATGGCACTTGGGAAATTATTGGCGGCGATTGGTGTTGTTTTGGTGTTTATCGGGCTTGCGGTTAGTTACGCGCCCTGGTTGATTAGCTGGTTTGGCAGGTTACCCGGCGATATACGCATTGAGGGAGAGCAGCGGTTCGTATTTATCCCGATCACCTCTATGTTGGTTGTTAGTGTCGTTTTAACGCTGATTATTAATCTGTTTTTTCGTAAATAGTGGTTGATTG
>DATBQC010000427.1:0-8566 GCA_036561065.1 Methylobacter sp.
ACCAGCATGGTCAAAAACAGGAACACGATGCCCATCCCGGCAAACATTAATTCGATTCCGCTAGCCATTTGTTCAGTCATAGTTGATCACGCATTAAAATTTTTAACTATTGCATTGTATCATAGGCAAAATTCATAACTAATCGATGTTTTTTCAGACGGCCGGTCTTTTGGCTATACGATCTTCAACGCGTACAATATTCGGCATTATAAAGGTTTGTTTTAGGTGTAAAAATATGACAGATACAAAACAAGACAACAATGAACAATGGCAACAAAAATTAACCCCCGAGCAGTTTAATATATGCCGCCTGAAGGCCACAGAACCGCCGTTTACCGGCAAATACGCCGATTGCAAAAAGGACGGTATTTACCACTGCATCTGCTGCGGCAATCAGCTGTTTGATTCTTCGACCAAATATGATTCGGGTTCCGGCTGGCCGAGTTTCTGGGATGTGTTATCCGAAAACAGCGTCGCTGAGCATGTCGATGTCAGTCACGGCATGCGCCGGGTTGAAGTGACCTGCAAATCCTGCGATGCGCATTTGGGTCATGTCTTTGAAGACGGCCCGCAACCGACAGGCTTGCGCTACTGCATTAATTCCGCGGCCTTGGACTTGAAGGAAAGGTCATGAGCGAGAGGCTGCAGGTTCAAAATTTACTGGACTTTATCGACGCCAGCCCCAGCCCGTGGCATGTCGTTAGCACCATCGAAGCCCGGCTTGCGGCGCAAACGCCGACTTGGCAACGCCTTGACGAAACCGCCAAATGGGCATTGCAGCCGGGCGGGCGTTATTACGTGGTGCGCGACGATTCGTCTATCGTTCTGTTTGTGCAGGGGCAAAAGCCGCTGGCCGAAACCGGCTTTAAAATTATCGGTGCACATACCGATTCCCCAGGCTTGAGAATCAAACCGAATGCAGCCAGCAGCGCGGACGGCTTGGTAAGACTGGGCGTCGAGGTTTACGGCGGGCCTATTCTGGCGACTTTTACCGACAGGGATTTGAGCCTTGCCGGGCGGATCGCTTATAAAAACGATCAGGACGAGATAGCCAGTTTGCTGGTTAAATTCGACCAGCCGCTGCTGCGCTTGCCTAATCTGGCAATCCACATGAATCGGACGGTTAATGAAGAAGGCCTAAAGCTGCAAAAGCAGACCGAATTGCCGCTGATCCTGGCGGCATCGACCGAAGAACAGTTGCCGCCGGCCTATTTTTCCGAGTTGCTGCAACAGCAAACCGGCATCGCCGCTACACGTATTTTATCGTGGGATTTGGCTGTGTACGACACGCAAAAAGGCGCCTTCTGGGGTAAGGAAAGCGAGTTTTATGCAGACAGCCAGCTGGATAATCTGGCTTCCTGTCATGCCGCATTGCAGGCGCTGCTGGATGATGCCGCTTTGCAGTCGGATGCCACGCGGGTCTGCGCGTTGTTCGATCATGAAGAGATCGGCAGCCAAAGCAACAAAGGCGCAGACGGCAGTTTCCTGCCCGATGTGCTTGGCCGCATCGCTTCGTCGAACGCAACCGGCAGCGAGGATTATGCCAGAGCACTGGCTAAAAGCTTCCTGATCAGCGCGGACATGGCGCATGCCTATCAGCCTAATTTCCCCAATGCCTACGATCCCGGCCATAAAGTACTCGTCAACAAAGGCCCTGTGATTAAAGTCAACGCCAATCATAATTACAGCTCCGAAAGCGTCTCGGCGGCGATGTTTGCCGATTGGTGCGAGCAGGCCGGAGTGCCGTACCAGAAATATTCGCACCGCTGCGATATGCCGTGCGGCAGCACTATCGGGCCGATTACCTCGGCAAAGCTGGGCATACGCTCAATTGATGTCGGCGGCCCGATGTGGGCGATGCACAGCATCAGGGAAAGTGCCGGGGTGTTGGATCATGATTACATGATTAGAGTGATGAAACGGTTTTTTGCTGCAAGTTAATTTATTTATACGCAAGCTCGTCATACTTGCCGGGAGCGGGTATCCAGTGCCATGGATGGTAAGCTCAAATCCATCCATGGAGCCTGGATTCCGGCAATCCAGGCCGGAATGACGATCTTGAATTGTATGATCTTAAATCTGACAAAGTAAATTGATGATTCCCAATCTGGCCCCTTTTGACGGCGAACTTTATTTAATCAAACAGTTTTACAGCTTGCCGGAGGCTGATCTGCTGCTTGCGCAGTTGTTAGCCGATCTGGCCTGGCAGGAAGAAGCCATTTTTATCTACGGCAGGTGGGTTAAAGTGCCCCGCCTGATGTGCTGGTACGGCGATCCCGATGCTTGGTATCGCTATTCGGGCGTTAATCACCAACCGATGCCGTGGACTCCGGCATTACAGGCAATCAGGGAGAAGGTGGAGCAGCAATGCCAGTGCAGCTTTAACAGCGTATTAGCCAACTTGTATCGTGATGGTAACGATTCTATGGGCTGTCATGCCGACGATGAAAAAGAGCTGGGGCAAAACCCGGTGATTGCGTCGTTGAGCCTGGGTGACGATCGCTTATTCAAGCTGCATCATAAAAAAACCAAAGACAAACTGGATATAGTTCTAGGTCACGGCGATTTGCTGGTGATGGCCGGAACCTTGCAACACCACTGGATGCATGCGGTGCCGAAAACCAAAAAATTGAAAACTCCGCGAATCAATTTGACGTTTCGGAAGATTAAGGTGGATTGATGTCTTCTTTAAAAGGCAGGGAAAGCCACAAACGGAGCCGCGACTTTAGTCGCGCATGAGCCTTCATGCTTAGGCAGTGATGATAACAGTCATCACCGCGACTGAAGTCGCGGCTCCAAATGCCCTGATGAAGACAAAAAGCCGAAGATGATCCGCCTGCATTTCATTCACGAAGTCTTGTAGTCTTGTAGGCCGGAATAAGACCACCCAAGCGTAGCGCGGGGTGGCGTTTCCGGCGATTCGTGCGATGTTGCCGGAAACACCCGTTTGCGCTATCGCTCAAACAGGCTTATTCCGGCCTACAGGGCTGTACCTCTTGAGTTTTTGCTATTGCGAGAGCCGTTTGGTGAATCACGTCAAACAGCTCCAAAGCAATATCTCTTGCGGCAGAGATTTCAAGATGCCCAAATGAGATCACGCCGGGTCCCACACCTAGCCAAGTACTTTCTGACATGTAGCTTTGATAAATGGTTGTAATTTGGGCTTTGATGTCCGCATGTAAGGAAAACAGAGCTTCGTCCATGCCCGGTGGATATGTGATGTAATCCCATTGAACAGTGGCGGTCTTTGATCGCGCCTTAATAGTGATGAATGGAATTTTTTCTTTTTGACAAAAGCCAAACCACGAATTCTCTTTGTCAAAGCCTTTGTCTTTTCTGGTGATCTCAACGAACTTTTGCATTTGCGCCCCTCCCTTAGAATTTTATAGCCTTAAAGCCAATATCAGTTCGGTAATAGATATTATCCCAGTGGATACTGTTAGCCAGTGCATAGGCTTTGCTTTGGGCTTCCTTAATATCATGTCCTAAAGCGCAAGCGCATAAAACCCTGCCGCCTGCCGTAACCAGATCGTTGCCGACTTGTTTGGTGGCGGCATGAAACACTTTGCTATCTTGGAGTTCCTCGCTAGGCAAGCCGGAAATGACCGAGCCGCTTTGATAGGTATCGGGGTAACCGCCAGCCGCCAAGACTATGCCTAATGCGGCGCGTTCGTCCCAGTCACTGGTGGTTTTGTCGAGATTGCCAGCCAGGGCGGCTTCGATAAGTTCTACCAGATCGCTGTTCAGGCGCATCATGATCGGCTGGGTTTCAGGGTCGCCGAAGCGGCAATTGTATTCCAGCACTTTAATCGTGCCATCGGCGCTGATCATTAAACCGGCATACAGAAATCCAGTGTAAGGTAGGCCGTCTGCCGCCATGCCTTTCAAGGTCGGTTCGATCACATCGCGCATGACCTTGTCGTGTATTTCAGGGGTGACTACAGGGGCAGGGGAGTAAGCGCCCATGCCGCCGGTGTTGGGGCCTTGGTCGCCATTGTCGCGGGCTTTGTGATCTTGGGAGGTCGCCATCGGCAAGGCGTGTTTGCCGTCTGCAATAACAATAAAGCTGGCTTCCTCGCCGGTCAGGAATTCTTCGATGACGACACGGTTGCCCGCCTCGCCGAACACATTGCCGGACAACATGTCCTCGACGGCGGCTATCGCTTCCTGCTCGGTTTGGGCGACGATCACGCCTTTGCCTGCCGCCAAGCCGTCGGCTTTGACCACGATAGGCGCGCCTTGTCGCTTTATATAATCGATGGCTTGTTGCTTGTCGGTGAAGGACTGGTATTTCGCCGTCGGAATGTTGTGGCGGATCATGAAGTCTTTGCAGAAAGTTTTCGAGCCTTCCAATTGCGCGGCTTTTGCGGTCGGGCCAAAGCATTTTAAGCCCGCTTGCTGGAAACGGTCAACGATGCCCAAAACCAGAGGTACTTCGGGGCCGATGATGGTCAGGTCGATGGCTTCTTTCTGGGCGAATGCCAGCAGCCCGGCAATATCGTCGACGGCAATGGCGACGTTTTCCACAGACGGTTCCAGAGCGGTACCGGCATTGCCTGGAGCGACAAACACTTTTTCGACTTTTGATGATTGCTTGGCTTTCCAGGCGAGGGCGTGTTCACGGCCGCCGCTGCCGACGATGAGGATTTTCATGATTAAGGCTAAGGGCTAAGGGCTAAGGGCTAAGGGCTAAGGAGAGGAGGCTTTTTTTGCCTTTCGCCCTTAGCCTTTTATCTAAAATTAATGCCTGAAATGACGCATGCCGGTAAAGACCATCGCGATGTTATGTTCATCGGCTGCGGCAATCACTTCATTGTCACGCATTGAGCCGCCGGGTTGGATGACTGCGGTGATGCCTGCTTCGGCGGCAGAATCGATGCCGTCCCGGAACGGGAAAAACGCGTCTGAAGCCATCGCGGAACCCGGAACATCCAAGCCCGCATCGGCGGCCTTGATACCGGCGATTCTTGCGGAATAAACCCGGCTCATTTGACCCGCGCCGACGCCGATAGTCTGGCCGTTCTTGCAGTACACAATCGCATTGGATTTGACGAATTTTGCGACTTTCCAGGCAAACAACAAATCGGCCATCTCTTGTTCGGTCGGTGCGCGTTTGCTGACTATTTTGATGTCGGCGGCGGTTATTTC
The DNA here is from genome assembly GCA_036561065.1 of Methylobacter sp. GTDB lineage: Bacteria > Pseudomonadota > Gammaproteobacteria > Methylococcales > Methylomonadaceae > Methylobacter_A. The sequence goes on from DATBQC010000427.1 coordinate 5,149, forward strand.
GCCGAGATCTTTGTCCTGAATCAGCAAGCCTCCGGCAACGCGTTTGAAATCAAGTGCCGCTTGGTTGTCGCTGCTCCATTGGCCGCATTCCAGTACGCGGACATTTTGCTTTTCAGCCAAAACGGTTTGCGCGGCTGTGCTGATGGACGGCGCAATAATCACTTCGACAAATTGACGCTTGACGATTTCAGCGGCTGTTTGTTCATCCAATTCCCGGTTAAACGCGATGATACCGCCGAATGCCGAAGTTGGGTCTGTTGCGTAAGCCTTGTCGTAAGCGGCAAGCAGGTTATTGTCTTGAGCTACGCCGCAAGGATTGGCATGTTTGACAATAACGCAGGTGGGCAGATCGCCAAACGATTTGACGCATTCCAGCGCGGCATCGGCATCGGCAATATTGTTGTAGGACAATTCCTTGCCTTGCAATTGCTTGGCTGCTGCAATCGTGCCGCTTGCAGGTGACTTTTCCCGGTAAAACGCTGCGTTCTGATGCGGGTTTTCGCCATAACGCATGCTCTGGTTATGATAAAACTGCAAGTTCAGCGTTTCGGGGAATTGGACGCCGTTAATGTTGCCCAGATACGTTGCAATCGCGGTGTCGTAACGGGCGGTGTGCTCGAAGCTTTTTAGCGCCAGATTGAAGCGAGTTTGCTGGGAGAGTCCGGTGTTACTGTTTTTCAGTTCGGTAATAACCGATGCGTAATCGGCAGGATCGACGATTACCGCAACATCGGCATGATTCTTGGCCGCAGCGCGGATCATGGTTGGTCCGCCGATGTCGATGTTTTCGATGGCGGTATCTAAATCGCAATCCGGATTGGCGATCGTTTGTTCGAAGGGGTACAAGTTGACCACCACCATATCGATCGGCTTGATGCCGTTCGCAGCCATCACCGCATCATCAATGCCTCGACGCGCCAAAATGCCGCCGTGAACTTTGGGGTGCAAGGTTTTAACCCGGCCATCCATCATTTCCGGAAAACCGGTGTAATCGGAAACTTCAGTTGCAGGAATGTTGTGTTCGGACAGTGTCTTGGCGGTACCGCCGGTAGACAGGATTTCGATGCCTAATTGATTGAGTTCCCGACAAAAATCCACAATACCGGATTTGTCGGATACGCTGACCAGCGCGCGGGTGACTTTTTTGTTCATGCAGATCTCAGAATGAAGGGGCTGTTTAAGTGAGGTTAAAACCAGCCGGATTTGGACGTTATTAGGACAGGCCGTAGAACTCCAGTTTTTTGCGCAAGGTGCTGCGACTCAGCCCCAGTGCTTTGGCGGCTTTGGTTTGGTTGTGGCCGGAATGCTCCAGCGTTGCTTGCAATAAAGGCTTTTCGACTTCGGCGATGACCATCGCGTGCAGACCTACCGCATCATGACCGTTCAGGTGCAAAAAATATTGCTCAACGGTTTGTTTAACATGTAAACACAAAGGAATGGCGGCGGTTTTTTTGCTGTCTATGTTGATTATTTCAGCACTTTTTTGGGATGCGTTCATATTATGCAGCACGGTCGGTGGTTAAAAGATTAAATGCCGAATTAATCAGCGCTATTTGTTGGGATGGACATTGCGCCTGGTTGATGTTGCTTTTGGTATCCTGAGTTACGGACTCAAGATGCCCCAAATACCAAGCTATATGTTTTCGGGCTATTCTAACACCGCTTGCATTGCCGTAGAAGCTATATAGTTTGTCCAAATGAGTGATGACGGTGTTGTTCATGTCTGTAATTGTTGGTTTTTCAAGATGTTTGCCGTGCTTGATAAAGTGACTTATTTGGCTAAATAGCCATGGATTTCCTTGGGCGGCTCGGCCGATCATAATGGCATCGGCACCGGTTGACTGAAGCACGAACTGGGCCTGCTCGGGGGTGTCAATATCGCCGTTGGCGATAACCGGAATGCTGACGGATTGCTTCACCTTTTTAACGGTTTCATGTTCGGCTCGGCCTTCAAATTTGCAGGCGCGGGTGCGGCCGTGAACAGTCAACGCGGCAATGCCGGAATTTTCGGCTATTTGGGCTATTTCAACGGCATTACGGCTGTGCATATCCCAACCGGTACGGATTTTTAACGTGACCGGAACATCGACCGCATTAACGACCGCATCCAGTATTCGCTTTACCAGCGCTTCATCTCGCAGTAGCGCCGAGCCTGCGGCAACTGCACAGACTTTTTTTGCCGGACAGCCCATATTAATATCGATGACCTGAGCGCCTCGTTGGGCATTGAGCCTTGCCGCATCAGCCATTTGTTGGGGATCGGTGCCCAGGATTTGTACCGAACGTATGCCGGTTTCACCGCCATGGTCGGCTTTTAATAATGTTCTTTTGTGCTTGCGTAAAGCTGGATTGGAAGCCACCATTTCGGACACCGCTAAACCTGCGCCGAATTGCTTGCACAATTCTCTGAACGGCTGGTCGCTGATACCGGCCATGGGTGCCAGAATTAGGTTGTTTTCAAGTTGATAAGGGCCGATACGCATAGGGGAGGCGAAAGGCTAAAGGCGCAAGAGAGGTTTTTCGCCTTTCGCCTTTAGTCCTTCGTCTAAATCACTTGTCTGTGTCCTCATTCCAAATCGGATTATAGCGGTCTTCCGGTTCCAGTTTGACAACATCTTCAGCATAGATATGCCAGAAAGATTTATCGATCTTGGCGTTGTTATAGCCTTCTTTTTTGTCATGAGCGAACGGGCACCACCAGTTCTCGACAATCTTGACCATATACGCATGCCATTCGAACAGGGCGACACTATAAGGGCAGTACCAAGTGCAGTTCAGGATCCAGAACAGTTTTGATTGGGATGTGCTGGCCTTGAACGAGCCGTCCATGGTGATTTGATTTTTTAAGGTATAACGATGGCTAGCCCGGTCAGGCAGGAAGTCGGAATAGCTCTTGAGATTTTTGGCTCCAATCATGAGCAAGTGCCAGTAAGTCATATAGGCGCTGGCAAACACAAAGGGAAGGGTAAGTATAGGCATGTAGACCAAGAACATGCCAATGGCTCTTTGTAATACCGGGACTTTTTGATGGTTCTTGCCGATGTCAACGCGGCCGGAACAGGACTCACATGCTTTCATTATTCTTATATCCTCATTTTTTTGTTGTAAGTAGGGGGGTTATAGTTGGTTTGGTATCATCCTCGTTAAGTAGCTGATAAATGCTCAGGCAGCCGGCACAGCAAAATTTTTGCACGCCGTCACTCCTGGTCAGCGAAAATCCGGTAATTTCTACCGGTTGACCGCAAAGCACGCAGGGCTCCTTTTCTTTAGCATTAACCATAAAAATGCCTCACATTTTACAAGCTTGAAGAGACAGCACAAAAAAAAGTTTTCAAATATTCGGTTTCGGGAGCTGCCGGGTCGATCGGATGATCGGGGCCCTGTCCACCGCTCGCAAAAAACACCAGATGACGATCGA
>DATBQC010000428.1:0-4025 GCA_036561065.1 Methylobacter sp.
CTTCGTGCTCTTCGTGCCTTCGTGGTGAGTTTTTTAATTTTGTTCAAAAACGAATACTTTCACAATCTCGTACGCTGTGCGTACCCTACATAATTAAAAATAGTGGCGGTCAATCGCATACCCTCTAACACACTTTATGAACATGACTGATATATCCGCCCCCGCTTTTCAGGCTTTGCGCCAATCGGTACACGATACACCGTCCCTGCATGAACATCTGTTCAATTTAACCGATACCGATGATTTCATTGCCGCTGTGCGACAATTAGCTTCGGCTCAGGGCCACGATCTAAACGATGAGGATGTGCGACAAGCCCTCCACAGCGGACGAAAAGCCTGGATTGAAAGGAACCGCACCTAATGGCCTTGGACGCGCTTTCTGGATGGATTCCACTGTTTTTATCGATCCGCGACCATCAACCTACGCTGGACTGGGGCTACATGGGTAAGGAGCGCTTCACCGAACCGTTTTGCCAGGACACCTTGCAACAATTGGCATCCAGGCCGTTCAACCGATTGCTCCGCCGACAAAGCGGGCTGGATTTGCTGCTGGAGCGGGCGCATAGTCGTCCCGGTTTGCCGTTAAAAGGCATGGTATTCCACATGAGCCGCTGCGGTTCCACCCTGGCCGCCCAATGGCTGGCGGCCTTGCCGGACAGTGTGGTACTGTCCGAACCGGAACCCCTGGACACCTTACTGCAATGGCCGAAACCCCATAGCGATACAGAGACGGTGCGGGCGCTGCTCGCCGCCTTAGGCCAGCCTCGCCGGGAAAGCGACCGGCAACTGTTCCTGAAAACCGATTGCTGGCATATGGCTCATATCGATCGATTGTTGACTTCCTTCCCCGGCACACCGTGGGTATTTATCTACCGGAATCCGGTGGAAGTACTGGTATCACACCAGCGAATGCCGGGCTGGCACTTGGTGCCGGGCTCTATGGACGGACATGGCCTGCAACCGCCCGATGAAGTAAGGAACAATACACTGGCTCACGGCGCCTGGGTTTTATCCGCCATTTTGGAGCGAGCCCGGCAAGCCATGAATCATCACAGCAACGGCCTGCTGCTGAATTACTCGGAATTGCCCCAAGCGCTGGAGAGCAAACTAGCCGTCCATTTTGGCTTAGATTTGACTGACCGGGACGCCGAAAATCTCCACGCTGTAACCGGGCGTCATGCAAAACAGCACTATGCCGCGTTTCAACCCGATAGCGCAGAAAAACGCGCCGCCGCCGATGCACATATTTTGGATTTAACGGAGCGCTGGCTGAATAAACCTTATCAATTGCTGGAGCAGCTACGCACGAACTAAAAAAACGCAGTTGGAACATGTGAAAACCGTTCAAATGAGTATTTTCGTGTTTTTCGTGGACGAAATGATTTTGACCCAGCGGGTTTCCATGATAAATAGCAGTCTGCGTTATGTCCCCATACTGAAAATACCGGCGGAAGTGGGATACCAAACCATACGCTCGTACGGTATTTGCGCTTCCTCCACCGCAAACCCCAATCGCGTATAAAGCTGTTTGGTACGCAAATGATCGCAACGTACGATGAGCGCTACCGGCGCCATAACCTTGCCTGCCGCCATCTGTACGACCTGGAGCACCTGCCCGCCGTAGCCCTTGCCTCGCGCAGGCGGTATAAACGCTATATCCACTACCCGTATTTCATTTTGGCCAAAATCCAATACAACGCGACCAATACTCTCGCTATGGTATTCCACGACAAAATACATGGCATTGGGAAACATGTCGCCATAGCCTTGGGTTTGGGCGCGCCGCTGGAGGTCGATAAATTCATCGATAAAATCGTCCTCTGCATCGAGCAGACGCAAATCGTCGCGGGTAGTCCGATACAATGATTCCATAAAAACATTGTCCGAGGAACGCATCGCCCGTAAGCTTAAACCGCTCGGAAGTTTTGTATTGCCTGAAAACATGGGCTTCTCCTTATTATTTATTTTAGCCGTGCGAAATTGTTCACTAAAGATAAAACAGGCTTATTTTACCAGCTGTGCTTGCGGACTACATCAACCAGTCACTTCATAGCCCAAGCCAGGATGGGAGCCCAATTTATAATAAAACTGTAACGTTTCGCCGCCTGCGAATTTCGGCTTTCCGGGCAAGGGTTGCGGCAGATTCAAGCTGCTTTCGTAATCTTGCAGGCCGGTTTGCCCGTAAACCGCGATTCTGGTTAACAGCCGCACTTGGTAACGTTCCGGTAGCGGCGCTGGAATCTTAATGCTTGCGGCAGGTAGGCAATCCGCTGTAATGCTTGCCCACTGGCGGATATTTTGCGCATCCAACTCAAAGACCTTGCCCAGATAAACCCTATCCCGCACCGGCTCGACAAACTTTTCCCCTTGCGTAGAACCGACCGGCGAATGTTCCTTCGACGGATCCAACAAGCAGGCCTCGACGCTGACCGCTTCCGGCACCATCAACGCATCCGGCGCTTGAGCCAATAAATGACGCGCAATCGATACTTGCGGCTCCTTGCCTAAACAAACATTCATCGTTTCACTGACGATCACGTCGGGAATCGAATCCTGCGGGATTAAATAGCAAGTTGCGTCCGCGCGCACATAGTCAAAAACATGACCGGTGAAACCGAAGCCATCAATCAGCTGCTGTGCGCAACTCAAAGATTCGGGGTGAATATCAATCAACGTAAACAGCGCTTGTCGTTCTGAAAATACCGCCATCAACGGCAGCGCCAACAGTGCAAAAGGGCCGCACCCTGCATACAGAACCCGCACCGGTCGGTCTTCGCGGGCTGCATCCTGCACAGCGGCTCCAGCACCTTTAATGAACGCGGCGCTACGCAAGACTTCACGCGCGCAAAATGCTGCCATCAGTGGAGAAACCGCCATACCGCTATCAAGCATACTTCGTCCTTCGCCTAAATTTTCATCCGGCGTAAGTTTCAAAAAAGTGCGTTTCTCAAGCAAGGCTCTTAACTCGCCGATATGAGGGATCAAGTCCGCCGTTTTTTTCTCAGGATCGAGAATAGCTTGGGCGATTTTTTTGAGGTTTCCGGAATCCTGATTTTTCATCATGGTGGGCCGTTTAGCGCTGGGATAATGTGTTCTAACATTAACGCATCTATCAGAATGTAACTGAGAAAGTCCGCCCCTTGCTTTATCGGCAGACATAAAAAAACCGCAGCCCCCGAAAGAACTGCGGTTTTTTGCTTGCAAGTTAGATGAGCGTTACTTCTTCTGCTTGCGGGCCTTTTTGTCCTTGAGTGACAGTAAACTGTACTTTCTGTCCTTCATCAAGAGATTTAAAGCCTGAGCTGTTAATGTTACGAAAGTGAACAAAAACATCGGGGCCATTCTCTTGTTGAATGAAACCGAAGCCTTTTTCAGCGTTAAACCATTTAACGGTACCTGTAGTCATTTAATGTAATCCTATTTGTAATAATAAAGCCTTATTAAGGGCTGATGGCGCTGGGAAATTAGAGAATTACTTAATGATAACAGGACGAGCAATTGCAGGAAGAACTTCGTAAAGATAAGCATAACGGTAAAACTATTTCGAGCTAGGCGCATTCTATAGCTGCACTACGGCAATGTCAAGCTGACTTTAAGTATCCCGAGCCCGGCCTGACCGGAATAATGCGCGAGGCAAGAAAACATTGACCTACAAGCTTTTATTTCTTGAGCTTAAAGGTTTTTGTTTTTCAAATTCAAATATCCCCGTACGCGCTCAATGTTGCCCCTGCCTTTACCAGCGGATTATCAAGAACTACTGACTCTTACAATCTACCGACTAGTAATTTAATGCTAACCAAGATTATAGTCAGCGCAATACCCATCTCGCCACCGAAAAATAATATTGCGCTACAGAATACTAAAAAGAATGAACTGATCAACTGCGGTATTTATTTAATTGTACATGACCTATTTTGCGCAAATCCTGACAACTTATCACCATTATTTTTCTACTTTTTTCGGTACTTCGCGGCATTTTGTTAAATATGCGTCACTGAAATCAGTGCTTCCCACTAAAAATAAAA
>DATBQC010000429.1:0-3380 GCA_036561065.1 Methylobacter sp.
ATCATGTCTTTAAAGGCTTTAAGCACGCTGCCCAGATCTTGCGTCAGCATACCGGAAAGTTTTCGCCATCCGACAAAAAAAGCCAGCAAGGCCAGCAAGGCGGAAACAACGACGATACAGGCAACAAGAACCAGACCGGTGGAGCTCGCACTGCTTGCATACTGGTAATACAACTCCCAGCCGGTGTTGGTGACCTTTATTTTTTGCGTATCGTCATTGGGTGATGCGCCGACCGGGTCTCCGGCTGCGCCCAATACCAGTGCCGCCTGTTTCAATTCAATATGCCCGTCTTTTAGTGCCGCTGCCTGTACGGTTTTGCTGATAAAGTCATAGTTCAGACTGGCCAGAATAACGCCTGCCACTTGGTTGTTTTGCATAATCCGGCGCGTTATCGCCAGATGCCGGTCAGGGCCGATGTCGCCTTGTACTGCCGGCAGTTGGTTTTTGTTAAATGTCTCCCGTACCATGTCCAGGTCGGCATAACCCATTTTGGGTACGCTTTTGTCGTCAAGCTCACTGACGCCGGGTAATAGCAGCCGGACTTTCAGGATGCCGGGCAAATGCCGTTCAAGTTTTGCCGCTTCCGTGGTTAGTTGCGCCGCGTCTGCGCTGGTAACTGCTGCCAGCACTTCGGGATCCTGTGCCATTTTTTCCAGCGTGTTGGTCAGCAGATTAATTTGTGCGGTTATGCCCAATGCGACACTTTTTGTAACGGCCTCCGTCGAATCGTGCTGAGCTTGGCCGATTTGCGTCGCACTGATCCAGTAAACGCCGGAACCGGCAGTTAAGATCATTAAAACAGCAAACGCGGACAGTAAGGAAAATAGTCGTATCATGATTATGCCCTATTTAAAGAAAAACAGCTTAATGACGACCCGTATGGCCAAAGCCGCCGGAACCGCGCAAACTTTGATCAAACTCGGCGACTTGTTCGAATTCCACCTGCACCACCGGCACAAAAACCATTTGCGCGATACGTTCACCGATATTAATGATAAAAGCGGTGTCTCCCCGGTTCCAGCAGGACACAAAAACTTGTCCTTGATAATCCGAATCAATCAGCCCGACCAGATTGCCCAACACGATGCCGTGTTTGTGCCCGAGGCCGGATCTGGGTAATAACACGGCGGCTAACTGATGATCATCGATATGGATAGCCAGACCGGTTGGAATCAGTAGCGTTTCTCCCGGTTTTAGCTCGACCGCTTCGTCCAGGCAGGCGCGCAAATCCAGACCCGCCGAACCCGCTGTCGCATATTCCGGCAACGGAATGTCTTTGCCTAAACGGCCATCCAGAATTTTAAGCTGTATTTTTGTTGTGCCTTTCATGTTCCATTCTCTCTGCGATTAAGCTGATTAGTTGTTCGGCCAAGCGGTTTTTGTCAGTCATTGCCAGGGTTTTTTGGCCGTTTTTCCAGAACACCTGCAATGCGTTTTGGTCGCTGTCAAAGCCGCCTTGATCGCGCCCGACCCAGTTTGCCGCAATCATATCCAGATTTTTTCGCGCCAATTTGTCTAGGGCGTATTGTTCGAGATCATGGGTTTCCGCGGCAAAGCCGACCGTAAACGGGCGGTTAGCGAGTTGAGCAACATCCGCCAGAATATCCCTGTTTTTTTGCAAGGTCAGCGTGGTTTGCTCGGCCTGTTTTTTTATTTTTTCGTTTTCCATCAGGGCTGGGCTGTAATCGGCAACCGCCGCCGCACCGATGTATATGTCATGCTCTGCTGCTTTGGACATAACCGCTGCATGCATTTGCGCAGCAGTTTCAACGTCGACCAAGTCTACAGTGACAGGCGCAGTCAGCGACACCGGGCCGCTGACCAGCGTGACTTTCGCGCCCGCTTTTAATGCGGCATTGGCAAGCGCATAGCCCATTTTCCCGGAACTGCGATTGGTGATATAGCGGACAGGATCCAACGGTTCGCGGGTCGGCCCGGCGCTGATTAAAACTTTAAGTCCGTTTAAACATTGAGTTGTCGGCTCAGCCATTAAACGGCGGCAAATTTCCAAAGGCTCAGACATCCTGCCGAAACCGGTTTCGCCGCAAGCCTGATCGCCCTGTTCGGGGCCGATCACAATAACGCCGTGGCTTTTGAGTTTCTGGATGTTTTCTTGAGTGACCGGCTTATGCCACATGGCCTGGTTCATGGCCGGGGCAACGTAGACGGGACAAGTTGCGGCCAGATACAGCGTCGATACCAAGTCGTCAGCCAGACCGTGGCTGCATTTTGCAAGAGTATTGGCCGTGGCCGGGGCAATAATCAACGCATCGGCCCAGCGCGCCAGACTGATATGGCCCATCGCATTTTCCTCGTCCGCATCAAGCAACTCGCTATGCACCGGATTGCCGGAAAGCGCCTGAAAGGTCAACGGACTGACGAATTGCATGGCTGAACGGGTCATCACCACGCGCACGATTGCACCTTGTTTGCGCAACAGCCTGACCAGTTCGGCCGACTTGTACGCCGCAATGCCGCCGCTGACCGCCAATAAAATATGCTTGTTAATAAGAATGCCCGGAGATTTGAACAAAGCCGTTATTATGGCAAGGATAAAGAAATTCTTCTATGCTTAAATTTCAATCAGATAAGGAGAGACCTATGTCCATTAAGGATTGGTCCGCAGAAGACCGGCCCAGAGAAAAACTGTTGCAACGCGGCTCGGCCGCTTTAACCGATGCGGAACTGCTGGCTATTTTTTTGCGCACCGGCTCGCCCGGCAAATCCGCGGTTGATCTGGCGCGCGAGCTGCTCGCCGATTTTGGCTCCCTGAACGCCTTGCTGGGCGCCGACCAGCAACATTTTTGCCGTGGCAAAGGCTTGGGCGAGGCCACTTATGCCCAGCTCCAGGCTGTATTGGAAATGGCTCGGAGGCATTTCAAGGAAGCCCTGCAGCGCGGCAATGCACTGACCAGCCCGGAAATTACCCGGTCTTATCTCAGCGCACAACTGCGCGGCTACAGCTACGAAGTGTTCGCCTGCTTATTTCTCGATAACCAGCACCGGGTCATTCAACTGGATGAATTATTTAGAGGCACCATAGACGGCGCGAGCGTTTATCCGAGGGAAGTTGCCAAGCAGGCGCTACGGCATAATGCGGCGGCGGTGATCTTTGCTCATAACCACCCGTCCGGCATTTCCGAACCCAGCCAGGCTGACAAACTGATCACCGAAAAACTTAAACAGGCATTAGCCTTGTTTGACATCCGGGTGCTGGATCATTTTATTATCGGTGACGGACAACCTTATTCGTTTGCCGAGCATGGGTTATTGTGATAACTAATTGATTTATAATTGTTAAATAATTTATAGTTAGTTTTGGGTACGCCTACGGGTACACTTTTAAATTAGGCTGTCCAGATTAGCACCTTAATTTAATC
>DATBQC010000430.1:0-5839 GCA_036561065.1 Methylobacter sp.
TTATATTGATAAAATCGTATATATCGTTGCTGATTTGGCTTGACTGAAAGGCCAAATCAAGCAATAAAGTTGATGAAAAAGTTGCTTAATTAGGCAATGCATCGGTAGTGACTAGCCGAGCGGATGAACATTCACCGGCAAAAAGAAATCGTGAATGATGTGTGCAAAGAAATGAGAAGGAGTTGAAAAACGAGTCGGCGACGCCGAGGTGCATTTGGAAACACAACAACTTTTAAAAGAAATTGGACATTTTCGCGGCTAAGCCGCATTTAACATTAGCTTGGATTTAAGCTGGTGGTATTAGTTCAGCAACGGCGTAATGGCTGCCATTATTTGCTCTTTGGAAAACTCCCCCGGATGCCCGTGTATGATTTTCCCCTGCCGGTCAACAATAAGGGTGTAGGGAACTGCGCCGACATTGTTGCCCAGTTGCTGAGCCAGAGTGATGCCGTTGTCGCCGCCCAATAAAATCGGGTAATTGATTTTAGTTGTGGCTAGGTATTCGGCAACAGGCTGTTTGTCCTCTAACGCAATGCCGATAAACTGGACGCCTTGGGCCGCATAGTTTTCCTGCAAGGTAATAAAGTCGGGGATTTCCTTAAGACAGGGCGGACACCATGTCGCCCAGAAATTGATTACCAATACCTTGCCCTGCCATTCGGAGATATTGTGTTGATGGCCGGACAGGTCGGGCAGGTTGAATCCCGGTAAGGTGCTAGGGGCGGTTTCTTCAGTGACTGAAAAAAAATACCGGGCGCTGACGCCCAAACCCAGAGCGATAAGAGCCGCAATAATAATCAGGCCGGTTTGTTTCATGGCTTAACGCGTTGCAGCGACGAGATAAAGATTTCGGCATCCTGGTAACCGATAACCCGGTTGGCGGTTTTTTCCTGGCGGTCCAAACCGAAAAACAAAATGGCCGGCGGTCCGATCAGGTTGAATTTTGCCAGCAGCGCTTTATCGTCATCCGAATTATTAGTCACGTCGACTTGCAGCAGTACATATCCTTTGAGCGCCTGTTTAACGCGCGGGTCGGCAAAGGTATAGGTTTCCATTTCCTTGCAGGAAATGCACCAGTCGGCGTAAAAATCCACCATCACCGGCTGATGGTTGGCTGCGGCTTGGCTGATCCGGGCTTCCAGCGCGGCTATCGAGGCGACTCGTTCAAAACTAAGACCCGGTTCTGCGGCTTGCGCGGAGCTCACTCCTAGCCCTTGCAGCGGTTTTAACGGATTGCTGTTGCCCAGGCTAAAGCCGATCAGCAATAGCAGGCCGTAAGCCAGCATCATCAGGCCTAAGCCTTTCCACAACTTCCGCCAGCCGGAGCAGTTTTCGGGCAAGGGATCGACGGCGCTGAGGTAAATGGCCGGAAATATCAGCAGCATCGCCCACAGCATCATGATCACGTTGCCCGGTAAGATGCGGCTAAGCATCCACACTGCGACCGCCAGCATGATCACGCCGAACACGGCTTTGGTCGAATTAAGCCAGTCTCCGGCCTTGGGCAGCAGTTTTCCAGCGGACGCGCCCAGCAGCAGCAGCGGTACGCCCATGCCTAGACCTAAGGCAAACAAGGCGCTGCCACCTAATATTGCATCGCCGGTCTGACCGATAAAGATCAGCGCACCGGCCAAGGGTGCAGCGACACAGGGACCGACGATCAGCGAGGATAGCGAACCCATGATGGCTGCGCCCAACAGTGAGCCGTCACGGTGTATTTCGCTGGAATTATGCAGCTTGACCTGTAAAGATTTGGGCAGTTCCAGATGATAAAAGCCGAACATGGACAAAGACAGCGCCACAAAAATGCCGCTGAACAGGCCGATAATCCAGGGCTGCTGAAAAGCGCTTTGCAGATTGCTGCCGAACAATGCGGCGAGTATGCCGAACACTGTATAGGTCAGTGCCGAGGCGATGACATAACTTAAGGACAGCAAAAAGGCCCTTCTGGTGGTAATCCGGTTGCCGTGACCTACGATAATGCCAGACAAAATCGGGATCATCGGGAATATGCACGGGGTCAGCGACAGCAACAAGCCGAAGCCGAAAAAGCTGAGCAAGGTTACCGAAAAGCTGTCCTTGTGCAGGGATTGCACGATCTGATCCTGTTCGGAAAGTTCCTGCGCGGCGGGCTGTTGTGTTATCAGTTGCTGTGCTACGGGTAGAGCCAAGTCGATTTTTTTGCTCATCGGCGGATAGCAAACGCCGCGGTCGGCGCAGCCCTGGTATTTTGCCTGTAGAGTAACGGTTTGTGCCGAAAGATTGGAGCGGATAACCGGCAGGTCGAAGTCGAGTTCGTTGTGGAAGGTTTCAACCTGACCGAAGGCCTCATCCTGTTTGGGGGTGCCTCTGGGGATGTCGTATGCACCAAGCTTTACGCCGTCGGCGTTAACCAGTTCGAGTTGGATTTTTTCCCGGTACAGGTAATAGCCATCGGCAATCTGCCAGTTAACATGTAGGGTATGATCGTCTTTGATCGAGGCGAAAAACTCGAAAGCTTGATCAGGGGGCAGTAGCTCATCTTCAAACAGATTAAGCTTTAAGCTTTGATTACCTTTTAGCAGTTGTTTGATCGGATCGACTTTTTCAGCAGAGGCAGCAGGCGTGGGCAGTTTCAGGTCGAACGTGGTTTTCTGCGGCGGATAGCAAATGCCCCTGTCCGCACAGCCCTGATATTGCACCAGCAGTTGCAGCGACGATGCGCCGTTTTCGACGGTTAACGCAATCGGGACGTTCAAGGTATTACGATAAGTAATTACATCGCCGAAATTTTCGTCATGGTGGGTTTGCCCGGACGGAAAAGTAGGCTCGCCTAGCCGGATTTCGCCGGTTTTGGATTCAAAATGCATTTTATTGCGGTAAAGATAATAACCCTCGGCGATGTCCCAAGAAATTTCAATCCGGTCGGCGGCAAGCGCTTTGGCGGAGACCTTGAAGGCCTGATCGGGCGGCAGGATTTCGTCAGCGCTCAGTGCAAAGGTCGATTGGCTGACTAGCGATAGGAAGCAAAGAAAAGCTATTTTAAAGAGTGGCATGAATCTATCCAATGCAGGTATTCAGGTAAGCCGCGCTCAATAGGCACGGCAATTATTTCAGGCAGCTCGTAAGGATGGTGTTCGCGCAGGCTTGTTTCAATAGCCTGATAATGGTCTTTATGCGCCTTAATCAGCAGCAGATGCTCTTCGGCGGATTCAACTTGACCCTTCCAGGTATAAACAGAGGTGATACCGGGCAAAATATTCACGCAGGCGGCGGCGTTGCTTGTAACCAGCAGTCGGGCTATTTTTTCCGCCGTGTCTTTGTCGGGACAAGTGCAGAAGATTATTTGATGGTTAGCAGCCATGTTACAGGTCATAAAAACGGGAGTGTCAGATATTATCCTAGAAATTAAGCCAAATTGCCCTTATATTGTAACGACGATGACTTCAACAAGAGTACTTTAGATGAAAATTTTTCAAACACTATTTCTGGTCGTTCTGATTATCCCGTTTGCAGAAATTTATTTGCTGATACAGGTAGGTGGAATTATTGGCGCATTCCCGACTATTTTGCTGGTGGTGTTTACCGCAGTATTGGGTGCATGGTTATTAAAACAGCAAGGTTTTGCAACGTTTCAGCGGTTTCAAGAAAGTTTGGCGCGAGGCGAGATTCCCGCTTACGAAATGATTGAAGGCCCGATTATTCTGGTCGGCGGGGCATTATTGCTAACGCCGGGTTTTATTACCGATATAATCGGCTTTGCCTGTCTGATCCCGCAGTTACGCAGGAAAATTGCCCAGTTTGTTATTGAAAATTATCTGGTTCAGGCTGGAGCGCATTTTCAGCAGGCAAAAGCGGCTGAAAATAACGTGTTGGAAGGTGAGTTTCGGAAGGAAGAGTAAGGGGGAAGGTAAAAGGCACAAGGCTAAATCCGGTTTTGTCTCATGCCTTTGCAGCTTAGCCTTCTGAAGAAGAGCCGCCCTCAGTTTCACAGGTGTTTTTGTTCAGACCTGAATAGACAGGGCACCAGCCTGAGTAACCGGTTGCAACAAGAACCAGGCCCACCAACAATAATAGAACTTCACCGCCTGGGACGAAAAGTGAAATAACCAGAAGTGCCGCGCCTGCGTACAAGCGGTATTTTTTTTCCTTCTCGCCAACATTGTGTTCAAATTTAAGCATACGTTTAAAATCAAAATTCATCTTAAAATCCTCTGTGTGTAGTTATTATTATCTTTAACAAAGCAACGATTCAGCCTGTCATTATCTAACCCGATGCAATATACACAGCTCCAAAAAATGTGCAAGCGAAAAAACTAATGGATGTAACCTCAATAATAGACCCCTTAAACGACGCTCAGCGTCAGGCGGTTACCGCGCCGTCCCAAGCCATGCTGGTCTTGGCCGGTGCCGGCAGCGGCAAAACTCGTGTTCTGGTGCATCGCATCGCTTGGCAGATTCAGGTGCTGGGGGTGTCGGCGCATAGCATTCTGGCGGTCACTTTTACCAATAAAGCGGCCAAAGAAATGCGCGGCAGGGTTGAGGATTTGCTCAATATGTCCGCGCAATCGATGTGGATAGGCACTTTTCACGGCATCGCGCACCGATTGCTAAGACGCCATGCCAAGCAGGCCAAATTGCCGGAAACCTTCCAGGTGATGGATTCTTCCGACCAGTTGCGGCTGATCAAGCGCCTGCTGGCTACGCTGAACCTCGATGCCGACAAGTGGCCGCCGCGCCAAGCGCAATGGTACATCAATGCTCAAAAAGACGAGGGTATCAGGGCTAGGCATATGATCGAGACCGGCGATTTGTATCAACGGCAAATGCTGATCATCTATAAAGCCTACGAAGAATTGTGCGACCGTTCCGGTCTGGTCGATTTTGCCGAGCTGCTGCTCAGGGCGCATGAATTGCTGCGCGACAACCCCGATGTGCTGGATTTCTACCAGCAGCGCTTCAAGCAGGTTCATGTCGACGAGTTTCAGGATACCAACACCATACAATATGCGTGGCTGCGGTTGCTGACCGACGGCAGGGACAATATCTTCGTGGTGGGCGACGACGATCAGTCCATTTACGGTTGGCGCGGTGCTAAAATCGAGAACATCTACAGCTTTCAAAAGCATTACCCGAATCACCAAGTTATCAAGCTGGAACAGAATTACCGTTCGACCGGCAACATCCTGAAAGCCGCCAACAAGGTTATCAGCGTCAATGACGGGCGCATGGGCAAAGAGCTGTGGACCGATGCCGGCGACGGCGACTTGATTTCCCTGTACGCGGCATTCAACGAACAGGACGAAGCGCATTTTGTGGTCGAGCGGATCAGGGCTTGGGTCAATGAGGGCGGGCTGCGCAAGGATGTCGCGATACTGTATCGGTCCAACGCCCAATCCCGCCAGTTTGAAGAGCGCCTGATGACCACCGGCACGCCGTACCGGGTTTACGGCGGCTTGCGCTTTTTCGAGCGGGCGGAAATTAAAAATGCGCTGGCCTATTTGCGGCTGATGTCTAACCGCGATGACGATGCTTCGTTCGAGCGGGTCATCAACACACCGACGCGCGGCATCGGTGCCAAAACCATTGACGATATTCGGGCCATTGCCAGGGATCAAAGCCTGTCTTTATGGGCGGCGGCGATTATGTTGATTAATCAGCGTACCCTGTCGGCGAGGGCGACCAATGCGCTGATCGGCTTTTTGGAATTGATCAAAAAGTTTGACGCAGACGCGGAAGGTTTGGAACTGTTTGAAAAGGCCAAACTGGTCGTCGAAAAAAGCGGCCTGATCGAACTGTATCAAAAGGACAAGGTCGACAAAGGCGAAGAAAAAGTAGAAAACCTGGAAGAACTGGTCAA
>DATBQC010000431.1:0-9818 GCA_036561065.1 Methylobacter sp.
CTTTTACAATAAGAGTGTCTTTTTCCTATTTTCAATAAAGTAAAATTGTTTATATGTTTCTCTGATTTGCATTTAACACATTCTTTTTTTTCACACCCGGGTTGCATCGGGATTTCTATTATTTCTGCAACTGGTTTTGACTGATATTTTTTATAATGCTCTGCAGATTTTAAATAAGTCTCGTCTCTATGGCAATTTGCACATAATAAAGAACACTTGCTCGCCTCTTGTATAGCTCTATCCTTTCTTTTCTGATATAATTGCGAAATATTTATTGATTTTTCTGTTAGATGATGAAAATCAAGTTGGCAAGGATGGAATTTTCCTTTACATTTTTCACATTGCTTCCCTTCCTTTAATGACTTTAGAAAATCAGCGGATTTTCTAAAAGATCTATTTCGAGCGGCTTTAGCGAGGTCGGGTTCGTCAGACCTCCATTTATATACTTTCTTTTTATGACAATTTTTACATTTATTTCTAAAAAAATAATTCGATACGAACAATGATAATTTCTTAGTGTCTCCGCATATTACACAATTATTAAGCTTATCTGGATTTTCTGAAAAATATTTTTGATACTCTTCAGTTATTTTTTTATCTTTTTCTTTTCGTTCTTCTTTTTCTTTTTGAGTCCTAGTTCTGGCCATTTTGATTAACATACAAGAAAAATTATTAATATTTATTTTTACAATTTTTAATTATTTGATCATGATATGGCAAGAGATGCAGCTGATAGTTACATTTACAGGCGCGGCTCATCACCAAATACGCGCGTCGCGATCTCTCAGAAGAATCGCGTGTTTTCCAAGCCCTTTACTACGGGCAGCCCTTCTGAGAAACAAGTCGGCGTACTCGCCACGTTCGATTATAGCGAATCTCGCGCGGTTGACCCCGTCCGCGGCGTTGGTTTCGGCGATAAGATTCAAGAGCTCGTTCCTGGTGTGACCGAGCCAATGACTTTGACCTTGAATAGGACTCTCCTGTACACTGCCGGCATTGTTCAGGAAGTTGGTTATCGAGGTGGCGTGGACGGTCTCGTCCGTTCGCTTCGTCAGCATAAATGGCCGTTTGACATTCGCTCGGAACTCGTATTTTCGGAGCTTGTCACCTCCAAAGACCAGGCCTCCGTCCTCGTTAAGACGCTTGGTACAGATGATCCAAATTTGGCTCTGTTGACATATTTCGAGGCTTGCTGGCTCAATAGTATTTCGGTGTCTTTCCCATCGGATTCTGCCATCGTGATGGAAGATGCTTCCGCCACTGCAACAGATGTAACTGATGGTGTTGGCACCTATGGCAACTCGCCGGATAACTATGGCGATCTGCTCGATTCTGGTAATAACCCGATTGTCAAGCCTGGTAGCGGATCGCGTCTGTTTGGTTGATCTAGGTTGGATGCTGGTCCATTTTATGACGCTTCTTTATGGGCATCATAAAATGGACCATTTACTATCATATCCATACTGAGTCTGGCCGTCGCGATATTGGTCTTACTAAGAAGGCCTGGCGACAGCGTTGGAATAGGCATGTTTATAATACTATGAAGCGCCTTGATCAATGACACTTTACAAACGCAATTCGTAAATCAATCTAGATTTCCATAGTGATTTATACCTAAAATCTTGGTTCGGTAATGTCCTGATATGGATGATACATTCTTCCAAGAGCTTGATAAACATGTTTCGAACATAGGCACCGATCGTATTTGGAAGCGTAAGATTGGGGATCGACTGGTCTGGTTCTCTCCTGTTGACTTTTCAGGTGAGGCCAAGACTTGGGATAAAATAGTCTCTGAGGAGGAAAACGCTCTTCGGGAGACCAAACGATTGGCATTATCGAATTCAATCGTCGGCTTCGATGATTATGATTTAAGAAAGTGGAGATATGCCGGACCGACTTTCCCGATGGAAGGGAAAGATGATAAAGGTAATACTAGGACGATTAAAGTCGATCTGCCCAAGTATATTTATTCTAAAATTGCCCATTGGGACGCGGCTTTTGTGGATACTGCTTATAGAGTCTTCGCTGATTTAATGGCGAGTCATGAGAAGTTCCTTACTCAGGAGATTACTTTCGAAAATTTAAAGAGCCCGATGGAAGAGCTCTCTGAGTTGGAATTAAGAATTGCTACTTTGCGCGATGAACTCGGGCTTCCTCAGCTTGTTGCTCATGATAAAATAAATTCTGAGGCCACTGAAGATCAAGCTGATCCTGATGCTGATATCGATGATGAAGAGCAGTTCGAAGCTGCTTCTTCAATAAATGAAGAGTATCCAGAGGAAAATTCACTTATTCAAAAACCAGTTCCTCCTTATATTCAAAATGCTGAGCGTTCATCGGTTGCATTCAATCCATTTGAGACGCATCCTTTAGAAGAACCTGGATTGTCTGATCAGCCGGTCAGATCTATACCCGTTCCTATTCCTCCAAGCAAACAATCAAGTGATCTTATCTCCAATCTTTCGCCCATCGAGAGAGAGCGGCTAGCTCGAGCGAATAAACGGAGTTCTATTCCTAGCAACGTCCCTGTGATACCTGATGTGAACCAGAAAGTGGCTTCCAGAGCTGCTCCGACTAATACGCCTGATACCGCCTACGTCGGGCTTCCTTCTGTCGAGAAAGAGGTCATCGAACGTTCGGCAGAACGTACGGTCGTAGACCCGCCGAAGTTTGATAAACGCTCCACGTCTCAGAGCATAAATCCAAGATTCCAAAGGCCAGGAAGTGGCTAACATAGAGGATAGTCTTCCTTCTCCGGAAGTATCACACCGCAAGCGTATTGAGATCCGGATCCCGGAACAACTAAAGGTTACCTCCGATGAAGTTTGGGAGGACCTTGAGGCTTATTTATTTATCGGATTTTTGACGAGCCATGCGAAGCTCATGGGGAAGAGTTTTGTCTTCAAGACGTTGAATCACACTGAAGTGCAAGGAATTTCCCACTTGCGTCCAGCTGGGGGATCATCTGTAGAAGTCCAACAAATGCACAAGGCTGCTTTCATCGCCCATTCAATATTTTATATTGATGGTCAAAGTGCATTATATGAACGGCCTCGTTATGTAAATCGGTTGATCAATAGTATCAAGAAATTTCCTGAGAAAGTCCAAGACGAAATAATAGTTCGTCTTGGTGCTCTTAATGAGAAAGCTTCCAGACTCCACCCTCTCACTGAAGTCTATATCCATGAAAATCGTTCTAGGTTTAAATGGCTTCAGCTTAAAAGCAGTCTTATTCATTCTGCTGCTATAACTGGAATACCTGGAACCGATTTACTCGGTATGAATTATTGTCAGCAAGCTTGGACAGCTCTGAATCATCTTATTGATCAAAGAGAAGCAATGGAGGCTGACTGGCAAAACGCAAAATTTATCGGATCTTGTTTCAATGGAAAAGGAGTTAGGAGTGTAGACGAACGCGATAAAGGTCGCCGCGAGAAAGAAAGAGATGAACGGGAAGAGAAAAAGTTAAAGGTCCTCTTCCGATATTTAAATAGATTGCCGCCGCAAAGCGATGGTCCTCCCTCTGAAGTCACTTTGCCTGATGGCCGCGTTGCATCAGTTGTTAAAACATTCAAGGCAGAATCACATGATGAGCTTGCTGCCCAGTTATCATCGGCGCTGTCCGGAGAGAAAGATTATCATGATCAAGTTGTAGAGGCTAAAGTGCGCCAAAATGCAGAGCGCAGGTCTGCCCTCCAAGATTTAAGCCGGCTCGTTTATTCCGCTCCTCCTCTTCCTGACACAGAACGACCTGCGAATAGATATGCTTCGGCCAGCCTACCGGCTGCTGGTGCTTCTCGAATTCTTGGAGGCCGCGAAGCTGCCGAAGCATTACTAGCCAGAATGCAGGCAATGCGATTGGATGGAGCTGAACGGGCTAGGCAGCAAGCGGTGTCTATAAACTCTCAAAATTCCGATGAGAGTATCCAGGAGGAGAAAAGAAAGGCCTGATCAGTGGCAGCAACTCGTGAGAAAATTGGTATAGATATGTTGGTCCAGCCTAAGCTGGACCCCCGAGCCACGTCCAAAGTTGTTCGCGACACAACCAGCCTCCATAAAAAATTATCCGCTCTGAAAGTTGACTGGAATGCCATAGCGAAGCAGTCTAGTCGATCAGTACAAGAACTGCGTGGTATTTCGACTGCTTCCACTGCATTTGCTAAGAATTTATCAAAGGCAACGCGGTCTTCTCTTAAGAACTTAGTTGCCCTTGGCGACGAACTCTCTGACGCTCAAGCTCGTGCTGGCCAACTCCGTGACGAGATGGCTAGGACAAAGTCTCCGTCCCAGCGTAAACAACTATCCGGGGATCTTTCATCAGTCTCAAAGACCATTACCGGTCTCAACAAACAGATCAATCTCCATAAGGGATTAGACAAGAAACATTTATCTGAACTCAAAGAAGTTGTTCGTGCCCAACGCAACTTTCGCATGGGCCTTGAAAGTGCTGCACGATATGGTGGTAAAGATTTTCTAAAGGATATTGTTGATTCCGTAAGCCGAGGCAATGCTTTAAGTGCAGTCGGTGGGACTGCTCGAGCAGTCGGTAAAGCGGCTCATGGTGCCGCAGCAAGAGTAGCTCTTGCAGAAGGAGGTTCAGCAGCCGGCCTCGGCGGTGAAGGGGGTGGTGGTATTGGTGCCGCGGCTGCCGGCATATCTAAGGCAGTACCTGTTATTGCCGGATTTGCCACCGCACTTACAGGCTTATGGAAGCTCATAGCTGCAGCAAGTGATCACCAGACTAAACTGAATAAAGCATTGCTTGCAGGCACTGGTACGGCGGGTGATTTTATTAGGAATGTTGATACTTATAAGTCATCTCTTGATGATCTGCGCAATGCAGTAGTCGATACTTCTGGCAACTTTCTGAAGCTTGGTGTTGATTCTGAACAGCGCTTGAAGATTCTTAATAAATATGCCACAGAATCCACGGGCTCACTTGGAAAAACTCGTAAAGCCTTGGAAGAGCTTGGTGGAGGAGATTTAAAGAAAGGAGTCGACGAATTCACTCGTAGCGCTGTGGCTTACGGCAAAGCTCTGAATATGGAAGCCGGTGATGTTGCTGGAATGATGGGCAAATTTGAGAGTGAAATAGGATATGGGGCAAGTCAATCGGAAACCCTCATGTCTAATATTGTGAAAGCGGCTGCTACTGCCAATATGCCTTTGGCTAAGTTCATGGATATATTTAGGTCCGTGACTCCGAATGTTGAATTATTCACGAATAGAATTGAAGAGCTCACGGGAGTTATTAAGCTTCTCTCGAAAGAAATGTCACCGAAGGACGTCAAAGACTTCATGGACGCTTTCGGCAGAGGCTTTAAAGGCATGTCCTTTAAAGATCGTCTAGGAAAGGTGCTTGTTGCTGGTGTCGGCAATGTCAACAAGATTCTTGAGAAAGATTTCGCCTCTAAGGCGAAAGTAATCGCAGCACAATTTTCTGATCTTTCGCCTGCTCTTGGAGATGCATTTCGAGAGGCATTCGCCAAGGGCGATACTAAGAAAATGAATGAAGTCCTCACTCAAGCGAAAGCAATGGGGGCAAAAGGTGTCACTCTTGGTGAGGCTTCCAAACTTTTTCAAGCTGAGCGCGAGAGAAAAGCCGGTGGACCCTTAAGTATGGCTTCTGCTCTTAAAGGTGGTGGCTTATGGTCTACCATTAAAGTGATGGGCGCTGAGATGAAGCGTTTCGGTATGGGAGGTCGAATTACCGGAATTGCTGAACAAGTCGCCGAAAAGCGTGGTTATTCCCAAGATCAGATAGATGCAATGAATCGACTCATTGCATCTATGAATCAGTATCAATATTCTCTTAAAGAATATGGGACCTCCGGTAGTAAATCCATGGACAAGGCCCTGCGTGCTATAGTCGCTGCGCAGAAAGGTACTACGCAAGACCAAGTTACTCCTCAGGATTTAGCTAAAGCTACTGATGATCAAATCGCTGAAGCCGCTGAAGCTTCTAACGAAGACCGTGAAACTGCGAGGACAGCAGAAGATCTTGCTACTCAGCAAGCCACGGCAACCATGAATGTGTCTGAAAAGATAGATTCAGTAATTGGGTTTATGCTTGAGAAAATTTATAAAGTTATGCAAAACATACTAGACCCGATAGATAGTATATGGGGTTGGATATCAGGCAATAAAGGACAGCAAGATTCGATTAAATCTATTGATAAATGGAATCAGGGCGTCCAAGCATCTGGATATTCATCTGACGCCAAAGCCCAAATGCAACTCGTTGCAGAAGCTGTCAAGAACTCTGTTTCGGCAGGTAATACCGGAGAAGACCTTGCAAGTTCCTTGTCTAAATCTCCTGCTTTTGAGAATTTAGCCAAACTTGATCCGCGAACTATAGGAAAGATGGCTGTGGCTCGGGGATTAAGCGAGAGAGATGCTGCGGTATTGCAGGAAGCATTCTATCAGGCCTTGAAGAAGGGCGATCAGGTGGAAGCTATGCAGGCCATTGCTAAGCTTCCCGGCGATACTGCCAAAAACTTGATGGAGGTGGGCCAAGACCTCTTGAGGTTCGGAGTTTCAAGAGAAGCTACTGAGCGCAGCTCCGGGCGCCGGCTTGGAACAGAAGAATCTAAAGTTTATGATACTGCTAAAGCCGCAGCAGCTGGTAAACTGGATGAAGATCTTGTTACGAATTTGGTGAAGCTCAATGGAGGAACCGCTCCTTCTACGAGTGACAGCACCGATGTGATGAAAGATCTTGTTACGAATTCGGTGAAGCTCAATGGAGGAACCGCTCCTTCGAGTGACAGCACCGATGTGATGAAAGATATTGCTGCTGGTCAAGAAAACGCAACAAAACAACAAGCAAAGGCCTCTGCAAATATTTATGGAAGCGTTACGGATGTTGCAGGAACCCTTAAGAAGGGTACTAAATATGAAACGTCATTCTTGAATGGTAGATATAAACACACACTAAAAGAAGCAACTTTAGACTCTTTTAATTCAGCCCTTCGGGATTTTGCTGTTATACAAGCCAAACTTCAGACAGATTCGGGATTTGCACAGGAGCTCGCTGATTCAAGTAATGATCTTATGGATACGAGTTTGTCGATGCGAGACCTCGCATCGGTGGCTCCTGGGACTGCTTCTACAGCTATTCCGCAATTAATTAAGGATCAGCAAGATCAAAAGGGTGCCTTCCAAATGGGCGGGCCAGTTCCTGATACTGGTTTATATAAATTACATAAGGGTGAAGCTGTACTCGATGCTTCAACGTATGGAGCTATTCAACGCGGGTTTCGAGATGGTGGTGCAGCTGGTAATAGCACGGTAGTCCATCTTACTGTTCACTCTGCCCCCAATTGGACTCCTTCTCAATTTGAAGGAGCCGTTACCAACGTCATAGATAGAATAGCTAGGCGGCAATAATGGCAGTCGGGCCTGGTAGGATTCAATTACCTAACACACCGAATCCGCCTTCGGGTCAAGCTTATTCATATTTTACTAGCCGGGGCCGGCCGGTTTTATTCCAAGTAACGGATCCAACAAATCAACCATTGTTTCCCTATTTGCTCGCCATGCACGTGAATCCTGGCCAACTTGAAGAAGGATTCCATAAAAGCAAAGTCGTGGCGATGACTCGTGGTGGCTTTGTTGAATGGAATTGGCCTGATGAATTGGATTCTCTTTCAGCTTCAGCGACTACTGGCGCTTTCCTTGGACCTGACACTGGTCTTACGTCCGGATCAGACGGGAAAGGTAGTACTATTACTGGCAGTACTCGCCGTGGATCTGCCGGTCGCCAAGGCACTATGGCCTGGGAGCGCCAGGAAGACTTGTTAGATCTTTTCCACAATAATGGTGCTGTTTATGATGGTAATGGACAGCCCGTCATTCGTGGTCGGGTTATGTTAATCTATGATCGGGGGATTTTTCTTGGACATTTTACGAATTTTGATGTGAAGGAAACCGACGATAAGGCTTTTAGTTTTCAACTTGACTGGGAATTCAAGATAGAAGAAACAATTTATTCATTTACAGGATCCACTCAAAAAATTTCACCCGGTGATAATACTAACTCTGACACCCGGCAGACAATGGCTCAGTCTTCTCAGTTTGAAGCTCAACTCATGCAGGGGACATCTCTTGGTACAAGCGGCAATGGTGATAAGATCCCACCTTCACAACTTGCTCCTCGCCGCCCAGATGAAACGGATGACCAATTTAATGCACGCCGAGATTTATTCAATAGCGCATTTGGAGATGGAGCATAATGCCTGCTGCGCAAATCCTTAAAAGCTTAGAGAATCCGGTTCCTTCCGTTCTCGGCTTCTTGGAACAACTGGAACGACAAGTCAATTTACAGACTTTCCAACCTGGAGATGGTGATGACGGATTCGGTACTTCATTCGGGACTTTAACCGCTTCCAGGAGAAATTCGAAACCGTTTATTATTGGTTTCCTCCCTCCAGACAATGTCGTTGATTTTATTCCAGTAATAAATGCTACTTCTCCAGTTGGCTTAGTTCCAACATCCGTTAATCCGCCTCAAGCAGTAACGGGAATCAAGGTTGGGACCAAAAATTATGGAGAACTGCCGAAGACTCGCGTTACTGTGAGTGTTTCTGATGTTCGCCAGGCAATATATAATTCATATCTTCGCCAAACGGGTGTCCCTCCCACGGAAAATACCCTCGGTCTTATGGCATCCCAAATACTAGTAGAAAACGGTGGGAATGCCGCGGCCACGTCATTCGGCACGAATAATTATAACCTTGGTAATTCCCATGCTAGTGGGGGTGGTACTTATGCACCTGGTCAGGACACGAAAGCATCCCGTAGTGCTAATTCTCGGAATGGAGTCTTGGATCCTCCACCCACCCCTTCAGGCGGAACATATTATTTCGGGACTGATTATGACGGCTCTGGTAAAGCCTACCCTGTTTATTTTGCCGCGTATAAGTCTTTGGATGATGCTGTTGATCATCATGTCAATCAGCTTCTAACGAATTGGAACGGTGCTGCTAACGCCCAAGATGTGCAAGGTTTTATCAGTGGACTTCAACATGATCCAAGTCACGGCGCATATTTCCAGATTTCAGAGTCTGTATATGCCTCGGCTTTAAATAATCAGCTATTAGCCTATAGAGCAAGGTTCGGTAATGATCCGATCGGGAGCAATCCGACGGATGCTAAGAATTTAAGTGCCGATGATGGCACCGGTCGGCAGATCATGACTTCCGGATCATTTGGAGGAGTTGAAAGCCAAGATCCTCTTGCGAATCGATTTGGACGTAACATCCGGCAAGCTGATGAAGCAAGGATAGATTCTGCTCAGAAGCAGACGAGTGCTCTGAAGCGGCAAATAGATGCTATACATGCTACGAGTCCCTTACTATTATTAATTAATCCTAGTGAATTTGCCCGGAGTTATGAAGCATCAATAGATAATGGGATAAAGGGTCGTTATAAAAATATAGTTCATACGTGGCTTGAACGGCCCGGCATTATTTCATCGAATGGTGTGACTGCAGGCCAATATATCGTAGACGCAGAAGGGTCTGGTGGTCTAACAAATACCTATCGTATTCATACTGTTAGTTATCAGAATCTCTTATCATTGGTTCTGACTTATAAAAATAACGGAATTTTGTTCGCCGGCAGTGAATCTGACCGGGGAATCCCAATACTGGCTTGTTCTCTTTATATTTACTACGACCAGATATTATATATCGGGTCTTTTGATGATTTGAGTGTGTCTGATTCAGCTGATCGTCCATATAATATGTCTTATAGCTTTAAATTCAGTGTTCGTTATATGTTTGAATTCGATGCCCCGTTTGTTGATTCAACCATAG
>DATBQC010000432.1:0-1540 GCA_036561065.1 Methylobacter sp.
AATCAGGTCATACTCGGCAAACCTCGGCAGGTTCGACTTGCACTTTGCTGCCTGCTGGCCCGCGGCCATCTTCTGATAGAAGACATTCCCGGCGTCGGCAAAACCACGCTGGCGCACACCCTGGCAAAGTTACTGGGTTTACATTACCAGCGGATTCAGTTTACCAGCGATATTCTGCCTGCCGACATCATCGGCTCTTGCGTATTCGATGCTAAAAACCATGCCTTCAACTACCATCCCGGCCCGGTTTTTAACCAGATGGTGTTGGCCGATGAAATCAATCGTGCCACACCCAAAGCGCAAAGCGCTCTGTTGGAGGCCATGGAAGAGCATCAGGTAACGGTGGAGGGGAAAACCTATCCGCTGCCGCAGCCTTTTTTCGTGATCGCCACGCAAAACCCGTCTCACCAGATAGGTACATTTCCGTTGCCCGAGTCGCAATTGGATCGTTTCTTAATGCGCATCGAGCTGGGCTATCCCGGTCATCAGGCAGAAAGGCAATTGCTGACCGGGCAAAGCCGCCACAGCCTCTGCGAGTCGCTGCCGGTGCAACTGCCGCCGGAGCAATTGCAGCAGATACAGCAGGCGGTCACCCAGGTTCATGTGTCCAGTGCCTTGCTCGATTATTGCCAAGGCATCATTAACTTTACCCGCGAGTCGTCCGAGTATCACTGCGGCTTGTCGCCCAGAGCCGGGCTGGCGCTGTTGACTGCGGCCAAGGCCTGGGCGTTTATGGATCGGCGCGATGCGGTTATTCCCGAAGATCTGCAAGCCGTGCTGGCGGCAGTCGCCGGACATCGGTTACGGGCAGGCAACAGCCAATCGGAAGCCATCGTCGCACCGATCTTAGCTGGCGTTGCCATCCATTGAACTTAAAAGAGCGCTTTAAGCTCAGCCGGTTTATTTCAGGCGAAAAAGCTGTCGATAAGCCGGTCACTTTAAATCACCGGCGTATCTTTATTTTGCCTACCCAGCGGGGCTTGGGCTTTGTATTGCTGATTACCGTGCTATTGCTGATTGCCTTTGTCTATAACAATAATCTGGCCTATATGCTGGCTTTTTTATTGGCGAGCGTTTTTTTCGTTACTATCTTACACAGTTACAAAGCGTTAGCCGGTTTGGTCGTACAAAAAGGCCGGAGCAAAGCCGTGTTTGCCGGAGAAGCGGCAGGCTTCGACATCCACATCAACAACCCGACCGATAGTGATCGTCAACAGATACTAATTAAGTTGCAAGATAACGCTCAAAGCCTAACCCTGCAGCCGCGAAGCACAGCACATATTAGGTTGCACTCGATCACCCAAAAAAGAGGCTGGCATGAGGCGGGGACAGTCACGCTGTCCAGCACTTATCCCCTGGGCTTGTTTCGCGCCTGGTCGCCGATCCGATTTGACTTTAAGGCGCTGGTTTATCCAAAATCGGCACATTTTGAAGCCCCTTTTCCCCAAACGCCATCAGCAGAATCCCAACAGGGAGTTAACCAAAAGGGCGGCGATGACTTTTACGGCTTGCAGGAATACCAGTCCGGCGATTCGATCAG
>DATBQC010000433.1:0-4465 GCA_036561065.1 Methylobacter sp.
CTGATTTCTTCAAATTTTCCATTTCCCGAGTCACGCCACAACCCGTTCATTCCATGCGCATCGCGTTCATTTTCGCCACCTTAGTCCTATTCTTCAACACATCATTTGCGGCCTCGGAAAGTTCGGATATCCAGATACCGCCGCGCGCGACCCCGCCTCTGGTCACCGGAGAGAGTTTCAGCCGAGGTGTTTCATTGCCGAGCTGGGCCCAAGCTCTAGCCGATATTCCGTCGTCGAAACACAAGGATCCTGTTGTAGCGCGCCTATTTGAGACGCAGGTCTCGGTCAACGCGCCTTCCGCAATTCTATTGAACAAAGCGATTCAGATAAATGACAGAAAGGCGCTTGGTTCAATCGGCCAATATGGCATCGAATACTATCCGGCTTACCAAAAACTGCTGTTGCACCGCGTCGCAATCCTTCGCGGCAACCAAGTCATTGACAAGACCGCTTCAGTGGACATACGACTGTTACAGAATGAACCCAATCTCGAAGAGAGGGCATACGTTGGAGCAATCACAATGCAGTTGCTCCTCGAAGACGTGAGAATTGGCGACACCTTGTGGATCACCTATACCATAGAAGGAGACAACCCTGTCTTTGGCGGCAAATGGGCGGACAATTTTCACTGGGACAGTTCCGTGCCCATCGAGTTGCGGCGACTGGTTGTATCGCATCCCCGCAATCGCCCACTATTCTGGAGGCAGCTTGGCGACTATCATTCCGAAAAAATCACTCCTGTAATTGAAAATGCAGGCGAAACGCAGAGGCTGCATTTCGAACAGGTTGGCATAGATGCACTACCGGACGAATCGGGGTTGCCGAGCGACTACATGTCGGCGCGAGTTTTGCAATTCAGTGAATTCCCGGATTGGAAAAGTGTGGCGCTCTGGGCAGATAGTCTGTTTCCCATGGCAGGAACTACAACCCTGCAGTCAGGATTGGTCAACGAATTCGCAAAAGAATCAGGCAAAATGGCGCAGGCCAGCGCAGCCCTGCACTGGGTTCAAGGCGAAATTCGATATTTTAGCGTGGACATCGGCGAAAACTCGCATCGACCCCATGCGCCGGACTTTGTGATTGAAAAGAGATATGGCGATTGCAAGGACAAGAGCTATCTGCTTGTAAGCCTGCTCCAACAGCTCGGCATTGATGCGCATCCAGTCCTGCTTTCGGCAACGGCGCCAAAACTGCCTGCCAAAATCATCGCAACGCACAGTTGGTTCAATCACGTGATCGTCGAATTGAGTCTCGATGGAAAGACATTCTACGTTGATCCAACGCGCGACGACCAGGTTGGTTCGATAGACAGCATGCCGCCCGCCTACCCCGGTGCTACAGCCGTTGTCATTAACGCCGGTACACGCAATCTGATCACGCTTCCGGAATCCACCGAGACCGATCCGCATTACGAACACGTGGACAAGGTCCGAATCGCTGGGTTTGAAGCCGATGCGACTCTGGAGGCACAAGACATCTATCGTGGCACTTACGCCGATTGGGCACGCTCCCGCTATCCGGATATGTCGGAAGAAGAGCTGAGCAAGGATATGCTCTCGGAATATGAGAAACTCTATCCGGGTGTAACTCTGCAGGGGAGCCCGCGCATTGAAGATTCCGTTGAAGTCGACGAAATCAAGGTTATCGCCAAATTCAATCTCCCAAAGCCGGTCACAAAGGAAGATAAATACTATCAGATCGACTACGACAGCCAAGTCATGGCGGGAACCCTGCACATTCCTGACAACCTGACCAGACATTACCCATACGCGCTCCCGCGCGGCAAGTTTCGCGGCCTTTACAGGTTGGAAATCGAATGGCCGCCAGAAATTCGCGCCAATAACATTCAACACGCCGCAGACATTGACAACGCATTCTTTACGGCGCACGAGGAATATGTTGCGCGCGGCAACCTGTTCAGCTATTTGATGCAATTCCAGATCAAGAAGGACGTTGTCAGTGCAGCAGAACTTCCGCAATTGCATATTCTGACTAAGACATTGAACAACTGGAGTTCGTCTTCATTCAGAATATCAGACTACTGGGTAACGGCGAAGGACGATGAAGTATTGTCCATGCGCCACTTGGAAGAAAAGAGGGCAGCTAGCATTTTTTCCAATGACAGGCGCATCATTCGCAAACTCGCCGACGCACCCGACGACATCGACATTTCATGCCGCACCGTTATCCGGGCCCGAGCTATTTCAGAACTCCTGAACGACAACGAGCTGGCCTTACTGAACTCCGTCGAGCCCTCATTGCGCGCAAAAATGAGTAATCCCGGCGTAAGGGTGTGTCTTGCCCGCATGGCTTTCTCCAACGGGGAATTCAAGGAAAGCGCAAATCTTTATCAGGCCGAACGATCTCTAAAGGACGAAAGTCCATACAAACTCGACCTAGCGTGGGCGCGCTTCTATTCGAACGATCCCGGCGGGGCTCTCACGACAATGTCGAACTACATCGCGGCGCGGAAAAAATCGGAAAGCGAACATCTGGATGCTTACGACCTTGTGAGCGAAATCGCGCTGCTGCAAAGATTGGGGAAATCTCTGTCTGCAGAACAGAAAAAAATGGCGAGGGAATTTCGCGTAGGGCCATGGCCAAGGCCATTGCTCGCGCAGCAGGCCGGTGCGCTGAGCCAGGAAAAGTTGTTCACCACAATCGATGCGTATCCCTCCGACGCGCGCGACTGCGCACTCACAGAAGCCTGGTTTTATATCGGGCAGCAACGTCTTGCTGCCAATGACGTGAAAGGGGCGATGCAAGCGTTCAACTGGCTCATGGTCAATGGTGTACGGAGTTCTCGTTATTATCTGCTGGCTAAGGCGGAACTTCAACGCACGAAGCCTGCGGACGCGAAATATCAAGCCGGGCTGGACGCGTTTCATGCCGAAAAATATGCCGACGCACAAACGTATTGGAGGGAAAGCGCCAACGCAGGAACCGCTGCGGCTCAATTCGAATTGGGCAATATGGCATTCGAAGGCATAGGTCTACAACGCGATTACGCAGAGGCAATGCATTGGTTTGGGTTGGCAGCGAATCACGGTGAACCACGCGCGATGAACATGCTTGGCGTCATGTATGCGAAAGGCCTGAATGTGAGCGAGGATCAGCAAATCGCCCTCGATTGGTACCAGAAGGGTGCTGACCTTGGGAACGCTACTGCGATCTCGAATCTGGGCTTTTTCTATTTGAAGGGTCACGCCGTAGAAAAAAACGTCGACAAGGCGTTTGAAGCCTTCCGGAATGCCGCAGAGTTGGGCAACGCAGTGGCTCAATATCAATTGGCTGATATGTATGAAAAAGGCTCAGGAACAAAACGCAACAAGCAATTGGCTGCATTCTGGGCGCTGCGTGGAGCAGACCAGGGTGATGACGATAGTCAGAACAAGCTCGGGTACTATTATGAATACGGCATAGGCATTGAGAAGGACAACGTCAAAGCGATGAATTATTATGGTCTCGCGGCCGAGAAAGGCCATGCTGGTGCGCAATACAACGTTGGCCGGCTTTATGAGGAATTACCGGAACTGCGTGACGACAAGATTGCTTCGAAATGGTATGCGAAATCAGCGGAGCAGGGCATTGCACGTGCGCAGTTGCGCTACGCAGTCCTGTTGGCCGAAGGTCGGGGAGTGTCGCAGAATCTTGTCACGGCCAGGCAAATGATGAGCAAAGCTGCCGAACAGGGAGGCGACTATGCCAAGACCCTTCTTGCCGAAATCGATGCAATGATCAAGTCTGGAAAAGACATTGGGCACGCTGATGGCCCCGCCAAACCCACAAAGCATCTCCATTGCTACCTGGCGAGCGAGTATGACTTCGAGGAAGACTATAAAGCAGCATTGCCCGAACTGACGAATTGTCTGGCTTACCAGCTTGCACCTGAACTGCAGAGGTATGTTCTGGAACTGCGAGCCAACGCCTATGAGGAACTACATCGGTATCATGATGCGTTGGAGGATCAATGGAAAATCGTCAAGTTGCAACCACCTCAAGACCAATGGCCATACCTGATGCTTGCAGTCTATCAGCGCGACTTGAAGCAGTACGATGACGCACTGACTTCTATTGAACAGGCTCGCGCAGTTTTGAATCGTGCCGGTGAGAAAACAGGCATGCCCTACGGAATTCACAAAGGCTGGACTCTTCAGGAAATGGGGAAGCATCAAAGCGCGATCGAAACATTTACTGAGGCAATTCCGACACAACCCGACTATTTTTACGTCTACTTTCGGCGCAGCATTTCCTACGAAGCATTGGGCGACGCGGAACATGCCAGGGAAGACATGGCGAAAGCCTTTCAATATCTTGGATCCGAAGGTCAGAGGGCAGACACCGTTTCGAGATTCAAGAAATATGGTTATACCGTCGCCTTGAAGTCGCGCTAACGTCAACAGAAGAATAATACCTGCGCCGAGGACCTGCCGCGACGGCGCAGCAGCTCCATGTAAATGAGCGC
>DATBQC010000434.1:0-1631 GCA_036561065.1 Methylobacter sp.
CTCTATCATGCGCAAAGTCCACAAATTCGTATGCACCTTCCCCTGTTTCACAAAGAACTTGGTACGAATCGACACCTGAAAACGAACGGAGGAACCCTGGATCGGTGCGGAGGCCCAAAGCTTTCAAAATTGCTGAGCAAAAGAGCACAACTTTGGCATCGCTATTTGCGAGAATCGGCTGCACAACGTCGTCTATTCGCTTGATGACATTCGCATTCTCAAAGACAGAGAGAACAATATCCCGCATTTCAGCGCCTTTACCGAACTTCAAATTGAAATCGCGGGGGGCGATACCCGCCTCATCCAGCAATTTGTAGATGGCTTTGCAATCATCGCTGCTTAGGCGATTTAGGTCCACCCTTTCAAGGGGTTTTGGCAGTCGGTCAAATACTTCGGAATGCCTCACTTGGAGCGTGCCGGTGGCAATTTCCACGATGAAGCGGGCATCCGGTTTCAGTTCGTTGAAAAGATGAATGTTCGAATAGGCGCTATCATAGTCAGGAAAAACTATAACGGGCTTCGATTGCCCGGCAATGAATTCAATTTCTGCAGGAATTGGCGTGACCTTTTCACGGAGTTCGAAGCAATTATGCCCCCGTTCAGTCAGAGCTATGGTAAGGCCCTGCCTAAATATGGTTTTCCCATTACCTATTTTTGAGTGAAGAATTAGCGTGCGGCGCTCTAACAATGCAGTTAAACACTGCGCGAGTGCTTGGTCTCGGGGAATAGAGTAGGTGGGTTCGGGGAAAGTGGTCAAAAGCCTCGCAAAAATGAACTTACCAAACGCGAACAGGGACTGAATTTCCAATGGGGTTGTACGAGCGGCGACTTTATCGTCCTTCAGAAGATCAACGAACCGAAATGCACGGAGGGCGTTCGCATGCTTTGGCTTCTCAGCAACCACGCACGCCTTACACTCTTCGGCAAAACCTGAAACACCCATAGGATCCCGACGGCCATATTCGTCCAAACGGGATGCTGCGACAGGACTTTGGGTCGGGCGTAAGATAAAATGAGTTTTTTCAACGGCGAGTGGATTCTTGGTCAAATATTTCGCCGGTTCGAAATCTTTGAGATCATAGCCGACGAAAAACACATTTTTCGCAACTCTCATGTCGCGATCAAAAACGTCCCACCACGGTGACAAGATCGCTCGCTGTTGAGCATAGGAATAGTGCGACAAGACGAGCTGCCGCAGCAAATTCTCTCGGGTGCACTCGTGAATATAGCCGTGAAGGTGGACAACCGACCCCGAACGAAATTGAGTGGGAACTTGGCTTTCTGTCGAGTACGAGCGATGAGTCGATGAAGAACTTGTCGATTTCCAAAAAGCTTCAACCACGTCATCATAGTTTGTCGTGTAAATTCGAAGCCACGGCTGGCTTAGAATGACCTTTTGCTCGGGACTTAGCGTCCGTATTGTGTACATATTGCAAAGGAGAGAAAATAGATCCTTGTCTTGCTTCACCGCATAATTTGATAAATCCTGCAAGGCGGATGGATCATCATCGGAAAGTTGCGCGAGCTTCTTGATTTCGCGCTCAAGACCATCTCCCACCGGGGGGTTGGTGTTGATCACGTTCGTCGCGGATGCTGAAAATCCAGCGCCTAGGAACAGAATCGAAGCGGTC
>DATBQC010000435.1:0-1703 GCA_036561065.1 Methylobacter sp.
GCGTATAAAAGCCGGTGACGTGTTCTCCATCATGAAACTGATGCGCATTTTTGCCGGACGACGAGGACACGATTCCGGAAAAGTTGACCGTTACTTCGGCGCCTCTCGTTGCATCATTCGCATTGGCGGAAAACGATGCGATAGAGCCACCAACAGCGGCGCCCGGCATGAGCACATTCACTACGAAACCAATATTCATGCCGATTGACGCGACACGGGAGAGCAGGCAGTTGCAAAGACCGAAAACCTTCGCAGATTTGCACAGCATATTTTTTGTCATGGCATAGACCCGATGATTTTAACCTCGTGTAACCCGCTTCAATCGCAATGCGAGGAAACCCATTATGCGGAAGGTTCTGATACAAGTCCGGGAATCAATGAACGTATTGAATAACGCTACTTTCTGGCGCACGATTGAATGCTTTGCTTCACAATTCCAATCGCAACATCAGCATGGGGTTGTAAATGCAGTACCAAACCAGCTGCAGGGTGGCCACCCGTGCCCACGCGGAATTTGAATCGGGAAAGATCGTGTTGCTTGTGGCGAGTCGATCTGGTTGAATGCGGCAAACGCGTGGGCATGCGTGCCCATCCTACCCGGCTACAGCCAGGACGCCGAGTCGATGATGCAGCAATTGGCAGCCATCGCTGGATTCACGCTCGATGCAGCGACCTGTGATGAAATCAGGCAGCGCAGCCGCTACCATTCCAAGTATCCGGGGCAGGTGTTTGCTGAGCAGGCCGTTGAAGGCAAACTGCCGGGCTATTTGCAAGCGGCGCAGGGATTGTATGAAAAGCTGGAATTGCTAAGAGAAACATAGCAAGGTGGCATGATTGGCAGTGGTAACTTAGTCCACGTTCTGCAAAGTAACCCGAACTGGATAGCCAAATGATGAAAAGTCCTTGGGAAGAGATTCGCGATTTTCGAAGTATCGTTAAACATTCGGCACATCCGATGAAATCATTCGATAATGGCTCATTGCGTTTTTCGGATCGGGGTAAGAGCTATGCCAACTGCAAGAGCTAAGAAAGTCAAAGAAAAGCGCTTTGGCTCAAAAAACGATCTCCCTGGCGTAGCACTTGAAAAGACAGTTGCTGAACTTCAGAAAATGATGGAGCCGGGCGCCATTGTTACTCGCAACGAGAAGCTTAAAGACCGATTGGGGATCATCCGGGAGTGCGACGTCGTGATACGCGGAACATATGCTGGTACGGCCATACTTGGTATAGTTGAATGCAAAGATCGAAGCAGAAAAATGGGGTTAGGCGAAATCGAAGCATTCAAAACAAAGGCCGAGCATTTAGGCGCAAACATACGAGTGATGGTGTCCAAAAAGGGATTCACGGCGAGCGCGCTGAAATTGGCTACGCATGAAAATATTAAATGTCTCTCAGTGCCCCCGGAGGAAGGCGCAAGAAATGGATTTCAAATCTGCCTCCCTATCTTCGCGACAGTGGGAATGTGGACGGACTTTCAAATCAGATGTTATCTCGTGTCGACCGAATCACCGGAACCTGCCATCGGCAGAGATCCATTTCAGAATATTATGTCGATTAAGTATGGAGGAAAGCCTGTTTTGAATTGGTTTGTTTCACAATATTACACAACATATGCCGATGTGGAACAGTCGGGGCGCTATGCTTTGCAAATTGCCTTTAATGAGTCGACGGACATTGAAATCGAGGGCAAGAATTGGGCAATG
>DATBQC010000436.1:0-2550 GCA_036561065.1 Methylobacter sp.
TTTTCTTGCCTTATTTTAAATAAGGCAAATTCTATTTTATTGATAGGGAAATAAGTAGCGCCATTATCTTCTGTCTCAAGAGATACATATGTAATTTGGAAAGCTTGGCCTGGTAGGGCCGGAGTCGATAAATTAACTTGGCCGGTATTAGCAAAAACATTGAATGTCCCGACAGCCAAAGAAGTGAACGGCCCAGAAGAACTTGAGCCAACAGCAACAGTAAATTTCTTCAGAGGTGGAAGGATATCTCTCCAAAATCTATCTGCTATTATCTCAGCGGATGTTCTTACATCTACTATTGTTGACTGCGCATTAGGAAATGGACTGGCAACTGCGACTCGAGTCGCAGATATGTAGTTATCAATGAAATAGAGACCTTGATTAGGGCCAGTCTGAATAAAAATATATTTCCCACCATCTGTAGGTAGGAAAGCGTTTACAGTTGACGTAAATATATTCCCAGAAGTAACACCGGGAATGCCAAGCCTGTTATTAGGGTCATCTTCCCCAATTGGCTTCAGGAAATTTAAGACACCAGTATTCGCATCGAAATCAAAATCAACACCGGGTATCAATGATATCCCATTTTTAGAGACTTCAAGCCCCGATTCACTTATAGCAGCATCAGCTAATTTCACACTTGGAGTAGCACTTTGCAATACTATTTGTGATTTCTTGCGATTGCATATATGTAGTTGATGCACATCTAATTGTAAAAGATATCCGATTCCAAGAGCGTTGGGATTCCGACCATTAGCCAGAATCCCAGTAAAAGTTCCATTAGAAGACGGCCCCTGATCTATCACATATGTTAAAGTTGAATCAACAACGGGGGTTGTTGGAAGTATAACAAAAGGAAATTGTTGGAGGCCGTCAACAAGTATCTGGTCGTTAACTAGATAGTCTATCGTAAAATCCGGCGCTTGTGCTTGGCCGGAAGAATTGACGCCACTGCGATAAAATTGGATCGATGCACCGTCTTCTATCGATGCTATGGAACCAACACAAGCAATAGTCCATGTAGCAAAAAAGGAAGTATCTGACGATGAGAAATAAACTTTGCCGTCATCAGTAGCAAGATATATAGTACCAGCTGCTGGCCTTTTTGACGGAAGAGCAGAGCTTTGGACTAATGTAATATTAAAATAAATCCTTGGTTTCCCAGCTCGCTCAGCAAAAAATATGAATTGCTGATAGTCGGTAATGCCGATCGCCGACGCAAATGTGAATGCAGGAGCTGGAAATGCAGCTGGAATGGCTCCGAAGGTTGTCCTAGTTAGTTGGACCTGGCCTTGGGCGACACCACAATAATAAGCATTCAGGCCCGCATTAAAGTTAACGTCAGTATGGGAGAACCGAACTCGTCCGGTATTTCTAGACCAAGTGAATGTACCTGGTGCTGGAGAACCAAGAGAAGGTTCATCCACAACCTCTATGGGTATCAGATAAGGACCATAATCCAGTCTAACTAGCGGCTTCTGACCAGAAGCCGGCTTAGGATTCATAAATAGGAAATAATCGACAAGCGATGATTCCGGCAAAGAACCAAAAGAACCGTTGACTTTGGTTCTATCAAAGAAACTCTGGCGCTGGGATATGACATTCTGGCCACCATATAAGCTAATATCACCCGAGCTAAAATTCAGCTTTCCATCAGATTTTGCAAGTTGCACAGTCCCTAATGGAATAGTCGATGGATTTGAAAAATCACCATCTGTACCAACTAGTTGGACATTGAATGTTACGGATCTAACCGGGGATCCAACGTATAAAGCAAAGGGGGCGTCAACAATAGAAGGATCCGGAATGGGGGCAACAAGCCGGTTTATATTGCTGAGAGAACCAAGAATATCTGGAGGACCTCCAGGAGAGGGTAGCCAGCGCTTGCCATAACTATCATAAGAAAACCTCTGGACGGTAGACTCGTTTTTAGTCCAAGAGAATCTTAGATCGGGATCAGCAATTTCAGCTGATTGCTTTCCCACGATCGTAGAATCTGCAACAAGAACATACTCTGCTCGGCTATTTACTGCGTTAAATTGGGAAATATTTGTAATGATGGTTCTTGGCGGAAAAGTGAAAGGATTGTTACCCTCGCTTACTCTAATTCCTTCAAGCAACGCACCACTTAAGTCTAATGCCATGAATGATTCCTAATTGATTTTGCCGAGACCAAATCCAGTGGATGGAAATAACCCGGCACCTCCAACAATAACAACTTGGCCTATTGCACTAGGAATAGCTTGATCTATTCCTAGTGCAATAGCAGTGGCTAGGGGGACAGATGATATTCCAGCAATTCCCGAAGCCGTAAAACCCGCTATCATCATAGGTACACTTAAACCCGAATTTGGGATGAAAGAAGCTATACCAGTACCGGCACCGACTCCAGTGTTCACAGTTGTGATAAGTCCTATAGCGAAAGCCTGGGATATGGCATTGGCCAAAGCAAGGATGATTTGACTCCTACTAACACCATTTATACCATTAGCAGTAAAAGTAGACTGAAATGTACCAATAAGAACTGGGGATGGCAATATGATACCTGGG
>DATBQC010000437.1:0-1758 GCA_036561065.1 Methylobacter sp.
CAGAACTCGCATTCTGTATCACGCTGACGAATCAGAAACGAGGCGATAATTCACTGCTGGCGCTGGTCGCACCCAATCTTATGGCTAAGCCTAATACCGTCATGTTCAACAAAGTCGAAATCAAGAACGAGAAACAGGCAACTCAAATGTTCGGGCCTGCTGAACGAGGCGTAGCTAAAGCTGTGGTTGATAGTGTCAAAGAGGGTGTAATTCCCCTGGAAGAAGCCAACGATATATTTATCTGCGTCGGTGTTTTTATCCACTGGGATGCCAAGGACAACAATAAAATCCAGGACTGGAATTACGAGGCTACTAAACTGGCGATTAAACGCGCTGTAACAGGAGAACCTATGCCTGCCGAAGTGATTGCCCAGGAAAATGTTAAACATCATCCACTCGCGGCTCATGATTAAAGAAGCAACCATGGGGGCGTTGTTGAGTAGCGTCAAAACCAAATGGATGTGCCTATATAAGCTGCTCATGCTTCGATAGGGGCAACTTGAAATGGTCCAAAAATATAAGCCTGTTTGAGCGCAAGCGAAAACAGGCATTTCCGACATCACTGCGCGACAAGCTCGAAACAGTATAAACATTGTAGTCGCGAGCGGCAGTTGAACAGGGTTTCACTTTTCGAATGCCACCAAAATGGGTGCGTGGTCGGGGAGGGAGGGCCAGTTTTCGAGGTGACTTGTCGATTCAGTAGGTCTTGTTTAAGTTTTCGCCGCCTATGACTAACAAACGCAAAAACACCGATAAAATTGAGCTGGATAAAGGCGATGTCTTAGTCATCATCGACGTTCAAAATGATTTTCTGCCCGGCGGCAGTCTGGCTGTACCGGAGGGAGAGCAAGTCATACCCATTTTGAATGGCTATATCGATCGATTTATCAATCGTCAATTGCCTATACTTGCAACCCGCGACTGGCATCCAGCTAACCATTGCTCTTTTGTTCAGCAAGGCGGCCCATGGCCCGAACACTGTATTGCCGGTTCCAAAGGCGCAGAATTCGCAGCCGATCTGCATCTCCCTGTCCCTGTTAAGATTTTTTCCAAGGCTACCGAAGCTGGGCGGGATGACTATTCGGATTTCGCCAACCCGGCATTCAAGGAGCAACTGGATAACATGGAAGCCCGCCGTTTGTTCATCGGCGGACTGGCTACCGATTATTGCGTTGTTAGTACGGTGCGCGATGCGCTGAACCATCATTACAAAGTGCTGTTGCTGATAGATGCCATACGCGCCGTTAACGTTCGGCAGCAAGATGGCGAAAACGCAATAAACGAAATGATTCAAAAGGGCGCAATGCCTATTACCTTGGCTATGATCGAATAATGCCCGACAGCCCCTTACTTACCGATCTTTACCAGCTAACCATGCTTCAGGGCTATTAT
This sequence comes from Methylobacter sp., assembly GCA_036561065.1. GTDB lineage: Bacteria > Pseudomonadota > Gammaproteobacteria > Methylococcales > Methylomonadaceae > Methylobacter_A. Next base: position 1,393 of record DATBQC010000437.1, read on the forward strand.
GAACAGAACATGGAAGAGCTCGCCGTATTCGAATTCTTTGTCAGGAAACTGACTGAAAACCGGGGCTATCTGGTTGCGGCAGGTCTGGCCCAGGTTTTAACTTATCTGGAACAATTGCGATTTTCTTCGGATGAGATTGCATGGCTTGCAAGTACCGGACAATTCAAACCGGCAATGCTGGCTCGGCTTGAGACATTAAAATTTACCGGCGATGTTCATGCGATGCCCGAAGGCACGGTGTTTTTCCCGAACGAACCGATATTGCGTATTACCGCGCCGCTGCCCGAAGCGCAATTGATCGAAAGCAGGATCATCAATCTACTGCATTTCCAGACCCTGATTGCCTCCAAAGCCGCGCGCTCGGTA
>DATBQC010000438.1:0-7335 GCA_036561065.1 Methylobacter sp.
ATCGGCGTGGTGGCGAAAAACGGCATCCTGATGCTGGATTCGGTACACCGGTTCGAGTCGGAGGGTGTCACTCTGGAAAATGCGCTGGTAGAATCGGGTCGGCGGCGTTTGCGACCGGTATTAATGACTTCGCTGGCGGCGGCGTTGGGGCTTTTACCCTTGGCTTACGGCATCGGCGCCGGATCGGACATGCTGAAACCATTGGCTATTGCGGTGATTGGAGCACTGACGCTTTCCGTGTTATTGTCCCTGGTCGCCACGCCGACGGTTTATTTTGCGATGCGAACATTCGAAAAAAATAAACTAAAAGGCGAAACGACCGGCGGTGCAAAGAATTCGTAGTGTCGACCTGCCGGATATTTAAATATAAAGTTATACGATATGAGTTTAGGGTACATCTAAGCGAAAAACGGGAAAGGGCTATGCCGTTCCAAGATCACCAGTTATTTTCTCGAACGAGGACTTATAAGTAATGGCACATCATCACATACACGATCATTCATCAGGGCATCATCACCAGCACGATCATTCGGCTACACACCATCACGGCACCCTCAACAACCAAGGCCGCACTTTCATCTTCACCATATTGCTGAATCTGGCCTTTGTAGTGATTGAATTCACCTACGGCTTCATCGCCAATTCCACGGCATTAATGGCCGATGCGGGACATAATGCATCCGACGTGCTCGGCCTGCTGTTGGCATGGGGCGCGATTATGTTGGCGCGCAAGCAACCCAGTCTACGCTATACCTACGGACTGCGCAGCACCTCCATTCTGGCGGCGCTCGCTAATGCCGCATTACTTTTGGTGGCCTGCGGAGCGATTGCCTTGGAAGCCGGTCACCGCTTTGCACAGCCGCCTGCGGTCGCCAGTCTAACGGTGTCAAGTGTCGCGGCGATTGGGATCGTCATCAATGGGCTGTCCGCGTGGCTGTTGAGCCGAGGCAGCAAGGATGATTTGAATATTCGAGGCGCCTACCTGCACATGGTGGCGGATACTGCGGTATCGCTCGCCGTGGTAATAACCGGTCTGGCAATGTTTCATTTCGGCTGGTATTGGCTCGACCCGGCCATCAGTTTAGCAATTGTGGTCATAATCGTGATCGGCACTTGGGGATTACTGCGCGATTCGCTACGTTTGGCCTTGAGCGCCGTGCCTGAGCAGATAAATGCGCCTGCAATCGACATCTACCTGCGCCAATTGGACGGTGTAAGCGACATTCACGATTTGCATATTTGGGGCTTGAGCACCACCGAAACTGCGTTAACGGTTCATTTGGTCATGCCCGGCGGCTACCCTGGCGATGCATTCATGGATGACGTCGCACAAACACTGGAAGAACAGTATTCCGTTCATCACAGCACCTTGCAAATTGAACAAGGGACGACCAATCATGCCTGTTCACTGACCGCGCCCGTACAGCACCGCCATTAATTCCACTATGTTGAGTCAATGTTAAAGCCTCTTTTCGCATTACCCCGCACCGTTTGGCTGCTTGGACTGGTCAGTTTTTTCAACGATGCCGCCAGCGAGCTGGTCTATCCTCTGGTGCCCATTTACCTCGCCTCGGTGCTGATGGCAGGCCCCAAAGCCTTGGGTCTGATCGAGGGCATCGCTGAGGCGACAGGCAGCCTGTTAAAGCTGTTTTCCGGCGTGATGTCGGATCGTTTGCAATCCACCAAGCATTGGGTGGTCGGCGGCTATACCGTGGCGGCCGTCGCTCGCCCGCTACTGGCTTTTGCCACAGCCTGGCCGATGGTTTTGGTGCTGCGCTTTGCAGATCTCGTGGGCAAAGGCTTGCGCACTTCGCCTCGGGATGCGCTGCTGGCTCTGACGGTAACCAAGGAACATCGCGGGCTGGCTTTCGGCTTGCATCGGGCTATGGACAATGCCGGTGCCGTCGTCGGACCGCTGCTGGCGGCCTGGCTGCTGGTCGAGCATGTGCCGTTGAAAGACGTTTTTCTTTGGGCTTCCTTGGGCGGAGTGATAGCGGTGCTCCTGGCTTTGTCCGTAAAGGAGCCTAAACGCGACGCCGACACGCCTGCCCAGCGTTTCAGCTGGAGCGTCAAAACGCTGCCCGCGCCGTTCAAGCGTTATCTGATGGTAGTGGCTCTGTTCACGCTGGGCAACGCCTCCAACATGTTCCTGCTGCTGCGGGCGAAAGACATGGGCTTGCCCGAATATCAGGTGCCGCGGCTGTGGGCGTTGGTGTCATTGACTGCGGCGCTGTTTTCAGCGCCATTGTCCGCTCTGTCCGACAAAGTGGGGCGCGTCCGCCTGATCGTCGGCGGCTGGGTGGTTTATAGTGTGTTTTACCTGTTGCTCGGACTTAACGGCCAGCCCTCGCTGGTATGGCCGCTGTTCGCCTTCTATGGATTATTCATGGCCGCAACCGAAGGCGCCGAAAAAGCGCTGGTCGCCGATATGGTATCTAGCGAAGTGTTGGGCACGGCCTACGGCTGGTTTAACCTGACGGCCGGCATCATGTTGCTGCCGGCCTCGATCATCTTCGGCTGGCTGTGGCAAGCGACGAGTCCGCTGGCCGCTTTCGGATTTTCCGCGGGCTGCGCTTTGTTCGCCGCGTTGTTGCTGCGTGTTTGGGTATCGCCGCTGCACTTTTGTAACCCTAGCAAGTCAACATGAAAATCATAGTCGTATTTGGCATCTTCAACAGCGTCCCGCCATGCGCATCCTGATTGTCGAAGACGAAAAGAAAACCGCCGCCTATTTGCACAAAGGGCTGACCGAGCAAGGCTTTATCGTCGATATCGGCATTGACGGCGAAGAGGGCTTGCTGCTCGCCACGACAATCGCTTACGACCTGATCATTCTCGATGTGATGGTGCCGCTGCGCGATGGCTGGTCTGTGCTCAAAGAGCTACGGCGCGGCGGCAAGCAGACCCCAGTGCTGTTTTTGACCGCGCGCGATGCTATCGACGACCGGGTAAAAGGTCTGGAACTGGGCGCCGACGACTATCTGGTCAAGCCTTTCGCCTTCGTCGAATTGCTGGCCCGCACTCGCTCGATTCTCCGGCGCGGCCCGGCACGGCAAGCGGAACATTTGGCTTTAGCAGACCTTGCGCTCGATCCCATTCGGCACAAGGCATTTCGTAACGGCCAGCGACTGGATTTGTCGCCCAAAGAGTTCGCCTTGCTGTCGCTATTCCTGCAACGGCCTGCGGAAGTGCTGTCGCGAACGCTGATCGCCGAGCAGGTTTGGGACGTCCATTTCGACAGCGACACCAATATCGTGGACGTGGCGATACGCCGCCTGCGGCAGAAGATCGACGACCCGTTTCCGCAAAAACTGTTGCACACCGTTCGGGGAGTCGGCTATGTCCTTGAACAGCGCTAAACCCTGGTCGATTACCGCCCGGCTCACGCTGCTTTATATTGTGTCGGCCTCGGTAATTCTGTTGGCCATCGGCTGGTATCTGCATCAGACGCTGGCCGAAACCCTGGCGCAGGACAACAGGCAGTTCCTGTTAAAAGAAATTCAGCTATTGCGCACCGTGCTGCTGGAACAACCGCCGAACCTGGAAAGACTGGCGGATGAACAAAGCGAAGGCATGGACTTGCCGGTAGGCCGTTATTATTCCAGAATTCTGGATGAAAGCGGACGCAGCTTGAGCGAAACGCCGGGCATGGAAACCTTGCCGACTGCAACGCAGTTTCCGGTAGTTACCGAAAATGCGATAGCTCAGAAAATTGCCGACGGACGAACGCTAATGCTGATGACGGCGCGGAGCAAATCCGCCCCGCAGCAAACCGTTCAAATCGCCCTCGACATTTCACACGAAGCGGCGCTTCTTGCCAAATACCGACGCAACCTTATTGGAGCGCTGTTTTTCGGCCTGCTGTGTTCAACGTTAACCGCTGTTTTTGTCGCCCGACGCGGCTTGAGTCCTGTTGCCGAAATGACGCGGCATATAGAAGGCATCAGCGCAGCTCAACTGAATGAACAGCTAGACCCGGCCGCCACCCCCAGAGAGCTGTCCAACCTGGCAGCGGCCTTTAATGCGATGCTGCTGCGCCTGTCCAAATCCTTTGCGCAACTGAACCAGTTTTCCGCCGATCTGGCTCACGAACTGCGCACGCCGATCAATAACCTGATGGGCGAAACCGAAGTAGCCTTGTCCAGACCACGGAACGCAGACGAATACCGTGATATCCTCGAATCCAATCTGGAAGAATATGGACGGCTGTCAAGAACTGTTGAAATCCTGCTGTTTTTGGCTAGGGCAGAGAACACCGGGATTCCATTGCGTACGACTCGCCTGGATGGTAGGGCAGAATTGGCAGCGATTTGCAGTTACCATGAAGCTATGGCTGAAGAAAAAGGCGTTCGCTTGATTTACGAGGGTGAAGGATTTGTTTATGCCGATGCGCAGCTGCTCAAACGCGTTCTCAGCAACCTGCTGCTTAATGCCCTCCAGCATACTCCGCACGGTGGAGAGATCCGCTTATCGCTGAGTTCGGCTGACGACGGTTCGGCAAGCGTCAGTGTGCAAGACACGGGCTGTGGGATCGCGGCGGAATACCTGCCTAAGTTGTTTGACCGGTTTTATCGCGTAGATCCCGCACGCTCAGCGGAAGGATCGGGACTGGGTCTAGCCATCGTCAAATCCATCATGGATCTGCATGGCGGATCGGTGGTCATTAACAGCGAACCCAACCAAGGCACTGTCGTCATGCTTCATTTCACGGCTAAACAGAAGGGATAGCTAAACCGCATGCATGCACCACCATTTGGAATCTTCAACTGCGGTTTTTAGAATCAAGGCTTATCAATCACTTCATCCCTCAATACGTCAAACGCATTGAATGCAATATTAAGGCTGAGTTTCAAGTTGACGATGCTGGCGATGGTGGTACTGGTGAAAATACAAATCATAATGGCGATTTGATATTTAACCGCCAGCCACGGTTCGCTGCCGCCCAGAATTTGACCTGTCATCATGCCGGGCAAAGAGACCAGTCCCATGGTAGCCATGCCGGCTATAGTTGGATTGATCGCGGCTTTGACGGCATCCCGAAAATACGGACGCACGGCTTCCCAGCGAGTCGCACCCAACATGAGGAAGGTCGCGTATTCGTTTTCGTTCTTGCGTAGCGCCGAATAAAAGCGCTCCAACGCGATGACGTTTCCTTGCAAGCAGTTGCCGAGGATCATGCCCGCCAAAGGCACGATGTAACGGGCGTCGTAAAAATGCGTCGGCTGGATGACCAGAATCACCAGGTAAGCGGTTGAAAACAGAATGCTGGATGCAATTGCCGTAAAAGTGGCCAACGCGAAATAGCGGACTTTAAGTCCTGCTCGCCTCAAAATACTTAAATCGGCGACTATCAGCATCATCAATATCCATAAGCCATTGAGCCAAGGATGGTTAAGATCGAACAGCATTTTCAGATAAATGCCAACCAGCGCCAACTGGATGCTCATGCGCAGGATGCTGATGCCGATATCCCGACTCAAGCGCAAGCCAATCAGCCAGAGCAGCAACCAGGGCAGCAAACAGAGGCCGTAAAGCAGTGCCATCCGAGGCAGCCCAATATCAAGTGTTTCCATCACGCCTTACCTGAGTCAATCGACCCGCTTCAAGTTCAAAAACAATGCCGCAGCGTTCCAACCACTCGGGATCATGAGCCACAGAAAGAACAGTCAGCTGCGGATCGGAGAAAACATCGAACACGACTTGTTTACTTTCCGCATCCAGTGCGCTGGTCACCTCGTCCAGCAGATACAGTTTTTTGCCCAACAACAGGCCTCGAGCCAGTGCAACCCGCTGTTTTTCGCCGCCGGAAATACGAGTACTTTCCTGACTTAAAATATTTGCAGGCAATTGCAGTCGTTGCAGCACCTCGATAAGTTGGGCTTCCGTCGGCCGGTGATCGCGATGCGATTTGAATTGAAAAGGCAATAGCAGCGCTTCCCGCACGCTTTCGGCTCCCAGCATCGGTTCTTGTCCTATGTAAGCGGTTTGGCTTCGGACGGTCTGAACGGATACCGGAGTCAGCGGTTGTTCCTGAAAGTAAACCATGCCTGATTTTATCGAATGAAGTCCCAGCAACGTTTTCAGGATACTGCTTTTACCGGAACCGGATTTGCCGCATAACACGGCCTTTTCTCCTGGGAAGAGTGCAAAACTGATGTCGGATAGAATCGCTTTTTGGTGAACAATGACCGATACGTGGTCGAATCGAATAATAGGAGACATTAATTGATTATTCTAAATTGAATTCTCCGCCGCAAAGCCGCTAACGGCTGCAGGGAAGTAGAACACCGAAAGTAGACGATTTACGACTGCATGGATACAGGAGCAATTGCCGTGGCAAATTTGTCCCTGCAATAGAAGCTTGAGTTAGACCGCTTGTTTATTTCAACAAATGCTTAACAGCATCCCGCTCTTCTTTTAATTCGGTCTCAGAAAGCCGCATTCTTTGTTTGCTAAAATCGTTAATCTCCAAACCTCTTACGATATTAACCTCGCCGTTGATTACCGTTACCGGAAACGAGTAAACCAGCCCGGATTCAATGCCGTAATTGTCGTCCGATAATACCGCCATGCTCACCCAGTCGCCCGGTTCGGTGCCGAAAATCCAGGTTTTCATCTGGCCTATCGCCGCATTGGCTGCCGAGGCGGCGCTCGATTGTCCTCTGGCTTTGATGACTTCAGCGCCCCGCTGCTGGATGATAGGGATAAATTCATTGACATACCACTCATTACCGACCAAAGGCAAGGCATCCTGCCCTTTGACCTTGGCATGATGAATATCGGGATACTGCGTGGTCGAGTGATTGCCCCAAACAGTCATGTTTTTTACATCGACCGGCAACACTCCGCATTTTTCCGCCAACTGGCTTAGCGCCCGGTTATGATCCAGTCTGGTCATTGCGGAAAAATTCTCCGGCCTTAAATCCGGTGCATTGCTCAACGCGATCAACGCATTGGTGTTGGCCGGGTTACCTGTCACCAAAACCTTTACCTTTCTGCTGGCGACGTCATTTAAGGCTTTGCCTTGAACCGCAAAAATCGCTGCATTCACCTCCAATAAATCCTTGCGCTCCATGCCCGGCCCTCTTGGCCGCGCGCCAACCAGGAATGCGTAATCGATATTTTTAAACGCCACCCTAGGATCATCGGTGACTTCAATGCGGTGCAGCAACGGAAAAGCACAGTCTTTTAACTCCATGACCACGCCTTGCAAGGCGTTTAGGGCCGGAGTTATTTCGAGCAGATGCAATACGATCGGCTGGTCGTAGCCCAGCAACGCGCCAGCGGCCAAGCGAAATAATAAAGAATAACTGATTTGTCCTGCGGCACCTGTTA
>DATBQC010000439.1:0-6022 GCA_036561065.1 Methylobacter sp.
GCGGGCGATTATCGATTATCCGTTACAGGAGCAACTGGATAAAATGACCGACCGTCTGGCACAACAGGATAAAGCCTCCCAGGCCGCAATTACCCATTATCGGCGTCTTGCCACAGTGGAATTACCGTTTGCGGTGGGACGTTACCCGACCAGTCGTTATTCCTTATTGCAGCTTTCGCCGAAAACGGGTCGAAAACATCAACTGCGTCGGCATTTAAAGCATATTTTTCATCCGATTATCGGCGACACCACGCATGGGGACGGTAAGCACAACGATTTTTTCCGGCAACAATTAAACTGTCGGCAACTGTTGCTTGCCTCGACCCAGCTCATTTTTCCACATCCTGTCACAGGACAACGACTGGAAATTCAAGCGCCGTTGGATGCTTGTTTCAGCCGGATTGTTACGGAACTTAACTGGAATGTAGACAGTGCATAGGATGTGCCGACGAAAGGAGGCGCATCAATCGCTAATGATACCCTCAAGGACCTTCGTACCTCAGCATATCTTGCAGCCGGAGTGCAAGCTTTGCTTGCGCTTGCAGGCGAAGCTTCCGCTCCTGCTCACGCCCCTTACCTACATCCATGCAGGCAAAGCCTGCACTCCGGCTATTAGCAGCTTAGCTTGCCCAAGTTATTTCGTACACATTCTTTAGCAACACTCAACAAATGGAGTTAGCAACATGACAAATCAGCGTCTGATAAAGCAATTTTGTACCGCTCATGACACAGCCTATCGACTGTCGGAACTGGCACCGATAGCGTTCGAACCTGCCACGAATTTTTCCGATCCCTCCGTGTTCATAGACACGACCATTAAGTTTCAAGAAATTCAGGGCTTCGGCGGGGCTTTCACAGAAGCGGCTGCGGTAACTTTAGACAAAATGCCGCCTGACTTGCGGCAAGAAATTCTGCAAGCCTATTTCTCCCCAAACACCGGCAATGCCTATAGCTTATGCCGCACCCACATCAATAGCTGCGATTTCTCGCTGGGAAATTATGCCTATACCGAAGTGGACGGCGATATCGATCTTAAGCATTTCAGCATCGAGCATGACCGGCAAGCCCTGATTCCGATGATTCGCGAGGCCATTGATTTATCCGGCGGCAAATTAAAGCTGTTCGCTTCGCCCTGGAGCCCGCCGGCTTGGATGAAAACCAACGGCATGATGAATAACGGCGGCAAGCTTAAGCCGGAATATCGCCAAGCCTGGGCGGATTACTATGTCCGATACATTCAGGAATACGGGCACGAGGGCATACCGATCTGGGGGCTGACCGTGCAGAACGAGCCGGAAGCCACGCAAACCTGGGACTCCTGCATTTACACCGGCGAAGAAGAGCGGGATTTTGTTAGGGATCACCTTGGACCAAGCCTTCATGATGCCGGGCTTGGCAGTGTTAAAGTGATTGTCTGGGATCACAACCGCGACCGCTTGTTCGAGCGTGCCAAGGTTGTTTTTGACGATCCAAAAGCCGCCCACTATGTCTGGGGCGTCGGTTTTCACTGGTATTGCGGGGATCATTTCGACAACGTCCAGCTGACTCATGACGCCTATCCCGACAAACACCTGATTTTCACGGAGGGTTGCCAGGAATGCGGGCCGCATCTCGGCTCGTGGGATACCGGAGAGCGTTATGCCCACTCGATCATAAACGATCTTAACCGCTGGACGGAGGCATGGGTGGACTGGAACATGGTCCTGGACGAAACGGGCGGTCCTAATCATGTCGGCAATTTCTGTAGCGCGCCGATTATTGCCGATACCCAAGCCGGAGAAATACTCTACCAAAGCTCTTATTACTACATCGGTCATTTTTCCCGATTCATCCGGCTGGGAGCTCGCCGGGTGGCCTGCGCCAAAACCCTGGACAGCCTTGAAGCAAGCGCATTTTTGAATGTTGATGGGGGCGTGGCTGTAGTGGTCTTGAATCGTACCGAGCAGGCCATTGATTTCGTGCTAAAAAGCCAGGGATTACAGGCTAAAACCTCAATACCGGCTCGTGGAATCATGACTTTTGTTTTTTAATAACAGCTTGGCTGACCTACGGGACTGCGGGGCTACGCCGCTCATCGTTATACACAAGTATTAGAGTACGTCATCCCGGCAGGGATTCACTCCGGGCTATCCTGCCCGGAGCCCTTCGGGTAAATGCAAATCCGTTCCAGACGGATTTGTGCCGGGATCCAGATGCCACGGATGGCAAAGTTAGATTTCAGTATGTTTTTAGTTATACGAAAACATGTTTGGGCTTGTTATTCACATCCTTGTGTTCTGGATCCCGGCAATCCCTGCCGGGATGACGGTGTTTCTCAGACACTTGTGAATAACGATCAGTACAGCGCGTAAGAACGAGGACAAAAAAATCAATGGGGTCAGATTGTAATACCGCTACCTGTCGAGACATAATTATATAAAAAACAATTGGATAATGATTTATGCTGAAGTTAAGTCCTCGGTAAAAATTGGATACAATTGAAAATCATCACAAATTCAAATATCCAACCAAGAGCTTAACTGTGTCCAAGCCTATTAAAATTCATCTTACCCGGCAAATTGCTGACACGACCACGCTATGAAATGGTAACTATATGTAATAAAACATAATATTTCAACAGGTAGCGGTATTAGGGTCAGGTTGAATTGATTAAAGGGCACCAAGCATGACTATGCCAAAGAAACCGATAAAGGTCATGGGCGATTGGAAATTCGCCGCTACTGGATTTGCGAAGACGCCAATACCCTGCCAAACCCTGAGCGCTGGGCAGGATTGCGTAGCATTGGCATGGTGGAGCGCGAATGTATAAGCGCAGAAAAGACTAGCCAGGGTGCGAGACTTCGGGACGCCGCCCCGAAGAATGCTGCGTTATTATCTCAGCAGCGACAGTACCCCTTGGGTAGAGGAGTTAGCCTGAGCCAGCATCGCAGTACCCGCTTGTTGCAGAATCTGCGCACGGCTCAGTTCGCCGGTTTCCAGCGCGAAGTCGGCGTCTTTGATACGACTGTTGGCAGCCGTCAAGTTTTCCGCATTCAGCTGGAGGTTGCTGATGGTGCTGTCCAGACGGTTTTGTATCGCACCCATGTCGGCCCGTTGGCTGTTGACCTTGGCCAGGGCGTTGTCTATCGCGCTTAAGGCCTTGGTGGCGCCGGCCACCGTCGAGACATCGATGTCCTTGATCATCTGGCCGGATTCGTTGCTGCCGTATGTGCCGACTCTGAAGCCGGATATGTTGCCGGTGGCGGTGGAAATATTGATCTGGTCGCCGGAAGTCAATCTTACCGTACCGTAACTTGTGCCATTAGCGACACCTCCAGCAGAGCTGGTGACTTCGATGTTACGTCCGTCGTCGGCTACCAAGGTGAACTTGGACGCGTCGTTGACGACGGCCTTGATGCCGGTTTGGGACGACTTGGCGTTGATCGCGTTGACAAACAGGCCGACCTGCTCGGCGGTGGTGCCGGTGGTGCCTGCCGCTACGGCGATGCTCACGCCGTTGAGGGTTAAAGTGCCGCCGGTGTTGGTGGTAACACCGGCTGATGTTTCCGTCGTTGGCCCGGCCACGGCGGTAACGCCTGTCTTGTCGCTGGACAGGTTGATGGCTGCCGCCTTGGCTATGGCGCTCTCTTGGCGGTTTGCGGATGAAGCGGTATCGTAGCTCGCTTGCGCGGCGCCGATGGAAACCCCATTGATGACCAGGTCGCCTGCATTCATCGTGAGGCTGAAACTATCACTCACGGCGGTGGCTGTGGCAGCTTTATAGCTGCCGGTTTCGATGCCGACATTCTCCAGCGAAGAACCGGTGCTGCTGGTGATGTCGATATTGCTGCCATCCTTGGAGACCAAGGTGACGCCACCGAAGTAGGTTGTAGGGAGGAAAAATGGACCGAGTGACTTGCCAACACCGACTGTGGTGGCGTCCGTACTGATATCGATGTTGCGGCCGTCGGCGGCGGTCAGTATCACGCCGGCCTTGAGGTTTTGTTCGTCGATAGAGGCGGTGACCGCGGATTGTGCGGAACTGAGGTTGATCTGATCCGCGACGCCCTTAAGGTCGGCGAGCAGGTTGGCGGGAACGCCGGAGCCTGCAGCGGTTATCGATACGCCGTTTAAGCTGAAGGTAACGGGTGTATTAGAAACACCTGCGGCTGTAACATCCACTCCCTGTACGCTATTGGCATTGACGATCGCGGTGACGCCGCTGTTGTCTGATACCGCGTTGATCGCGGCGGCAATGGCGATGCTGCTGAAGTTCTGTTTAGTGGTGGATGAGCCGTCCGCGCCAGCCAGTGCTGCGCCGACCGATACGCCGTTGAGGATTAAATCGCCGGCTGCCATAGCGTTTCCACGATCGGTAGCTCCGACGGTGGAAACGCCGGCGCTCTGACCTGCACCCAACTGATCAGTGCGGGCGCCGCTCAGGGAGACATTGATGCTTTCGCCGATATTGGCACCGGTTTGCAGGGTGGTGGTGCCGAAGGAGCCGTCCAGTAGCTTCTTGCCGTTGAAATTGGTGCGGTCGGAAATAGACTGAATTTCGTCTTTCAGCTGTTGGGCTTCCACCTGGATGGCTTTGCGATCCACAGAGGTATTGGTGCCGTTAGCTGATTGCAGCGCCAACTCACGAATACGTTGGAGGTTGGTGCCGATAGAGCCCAGCGCGCCTTCAGCGGTTTGAGACAGCGAGATCGCGTCGCCCGTATTACGGACAGCCGCGGCCAGACCGCGAGTTTGCGAGGTCATCCGGTCGGAAATAGCTAAGCCCGCTGCGTCGTCTTTGGCGCTGTTGATGCGCAAGCCGGAAGATAAACGCTGCATGGCGTTTTGCTGTTCCATTGCTGATTTGCTTAATTGCCGTTGTGTATTCAGGGCAAGGAGGTTGGTATTGATAACTGTTGACATCACACATACCTTATAAAGGTTTATTTTCTAAGTTAAAGCGCTTTCGGCTTTCGCTTTATTTTAGTTATCGTCCGATACGGGAAGAACTTTAGCTGGCTTTGTAAGTTTTTTACTATATCGATTGTGAGTATTTTTCGCATCGTCGCCCAGGGTCCTTAGGGCATTCGAACGCTATTGTCCTTGTTCGCCATATAGATACGCTGTGCGTACCGATACTCACTCTTTCAATGCCTGTCGCCGCTGCAATTTGGCTACCCGTTTTGCTTAAGCGTCTTGACCGCATCTGCGCCGATATGCGCTTCGCCGCGCTTTCTGGCTAATTCCATTTGCTTTTCACGCTCGATAAAACGGGTTTTCCGCTCAGCCGGGTAGGTTGGACAACGCTGTTTTCTGTCCAACATTATCGCGTGGTCAATGTTGGGCAAACGAAACAAACTACGGTGTCAGCCATGTAGGGTACGCTGTGCGTACCCTCGAACGTTGAAAGGTACGCACAGCGTACCCTAAGAGACTAGCCGAAGCCTTGCGGCAATAAGTAATGTAGGTTGGGCAAGCTGTTTATGCCCGACATATACACTCCTCAATGGCACAAGTGCGGCTCATTTCCCAAGGTGTAGGGCGTTTTCAAGCGTCTGGCGGATAAACCGTTGATAAGGTACGCCTGAGCGCTCGGCTTCCTCTTTGATAGCTTCAAAAAGCGTTTCAGGCAGGCGCATGGTTATGCTCTTATCCTTTGGCTGAAACTCAAAGCTAACAGGCTTCATGCCTGACAAGTCATATTGGGTTAAATCGGCCTCGTCTACAAAGGTCTCGGCGGCTTTATCGGTTTTGAGTTTTGGAAATTTCTTTTTCATAATGTTCTACCTCTTTTTGGTGCATGTAACGGGTGCTGATGGGACGGATTAAAACGTCGTCGCTATGAGTGCGCAAGGTAAAGGCAATAAATACGCTTCGGCCTTGGTTGGTTTTGCCAATGCCGATAAACCGATCTTCTCCTTGGGAATGGGTGGGATCAGGGAAAACCGCCATGGTCTGCCGAAATACGGATTCTATTTCCGCAATTTTAACGCCGTGTTTTTGGCACTTTTCAAGTTGCCATGATTCCAATCGAATCCGGTTA
>DATBQC010000440.1:0-5155 GCA_036561065.1 Methylobacter sp.
CATAACAAATGCATCATTAACACTCACGCAATAAACCTCATCAACACCTTGCTCAATGAGGTCCTGATATTTGGCTTCGAATCCAGGCAAGTGTTTGCTTGAACAGGTAGGCGTATAGGCGCCGGGAAGCGCCAAAACAACAATTTTTGTTCCTTTAAAGATGTCATCGGTGCTGACATCCTGCCAACGAAATGGGTTTTCGCCGCCGATACTCTCGTCGCGAACGCGTGTTTTAAAAATTACATCAGGTACAGTTGAAATCATGTTGGAACTCCTCAAATCATTGGCTAGCGTTTAGATTTAGATGAAGTAATGCAATCAATAAAAACAGCGTGAACAATTGATGATCCACGCTGATATCAAAAAGGGGTTACTCAGGCGTAAAACCTAGGCTGCCGCATCCAAAAGCCGGTCCAAAGTGCGTATATGCGCTTGTTGGGCAGGCAACAATTTTGTTTCAATCAAAGAACGAATATTTGAAGGCAGTTCAGTGTCCTTCAGAACTTCTTCATAATCTTCTGCACCATTTTTTTCCCCTTCCTGCAAAACCTTTAGCGCTGTTTTTTTACCCAGCATATTAGCGCCTCCCTGCACTATTTCCGCCCACGTACCCCAAGCTCCAGAGCCCTCAGAGGGAGTTCCTCCAAGTTGGCGGATTTGTGCCTGTAAACTGGAAACCGCATCTTTATGCCCCTCATAAATTGGCATTAAATACTCCGATTCGCCCAGTGCGGCATCTTCCCGCAATTTATCCAAAGCCTGTTTATAAGTTTCTGTTGCTGCTAATTCATCTTTCAGCAATTTATCGATAGTTTCAATGTTGTGCATAACATCCTCCTATGTGATTATTTGTTGATTAATAGCATCATCGAACTTAAGTATTTACTGATGCTCTTTCAGTCGAGAAAATATCCTCTACATTAGCCCGCTCGAAGATTAGCTTTGGCTCACATTCAAACATGCAGTCAAAAAACATAATGATGCAAGGCGATAAAAATCTTACTGGATAAATTTCTTAGAGTCGGTGCGGTGTCGCACACATAGAAAAGGTAATGATTGCGTGCTTAGCCTGAAAGGCAATCAGGGCAGCTATTTGACGATGTTAAAACATTTTTTACTTCTGAATCGGAGTGGCTATTCGTCCACTCCCTTGGACTTACCTCTTCGGATTAATCCGCTACTGCCGGATCATTTTCCATCCGCAACTTTAATAACATCATTGAAATTCATAATTTGAAGGGTAAAAAGTATTACAAATTCTTTAATCGATCGCTTAACAATTCTCGTGCCCGGTTATCCGCGCCCGACGGAAGTTTGTCAGGACTGGCATCAATCCAGGCGACTATGTCTTTCCATGCGGTGGGCGCTTGCAAATCGCGCAGCAGCATATGGTAGCCCTGCGGATAAATCGCCACAGTCTTGTTGGCTACATCCGCTGCAAGAAATTGCTGCAAGAACGCATATGTCGGCTCTTTGGGGATAATTTCATCTTTCTCGCCGTACAGCATCAGGGTATTTCCGTGTAATGACGTAGCACTGTTAAAGGCCGCGTCCATCAAATCGGCCAAACCGTACACGGTTTCTACACGGGTCGCCTTAATTACCCACGGGTCACGACCCAAGGCTCTGAGCATGTCGATATTATCCGATGGCACGACGTGTACGCCCTCCCCGGTTAAGGTCATCCACGGCAGGCTGTGTGCCAGCGTCCAAAGCAAGCCGGTTTGATACCAGGGCATGGTTGATCTGGCCCACAACGCCGGAGCGGCAAGAATAATCCCCGCAACTTCCGGCATATCCGCTTGGCTCATGGCGGTAATGACTATCGCGCCGCCCATGCTTTCGCCGAGCAGGTAAACCGGGCGTTTCGGGTAGCGTTGTTTGACCAATCGCACCAAGGCTTGCAAATCTTTGGTGTAGGCCTCGCCCCCCGCCCATAATCCGCGTTTTGGAGCCATGCCGAAACCGCGTTGATCGTAAGCGAAACAGGCTATGCCCTGTTCGCTGAAATACGTTCCCGGTTTATCAAAAAAACGGCTGTAATCGTTAAACCCGTGCAGCGCGATAATGACCGCACGCGGCTCGGTTTTCGGCAGCCAATGACGTAACGGCAAACTTGCGCCGTCCTCTGTCAGGAAAATATTCTCGCCAAGTTGCGCCGTATTGTTTTTTGCGCCGGGCGGATAAGTCATCGGCATACAGCCGCTTAGGGTCATCAGGAGTAAGAGAGCGATCAGTGTGCATCGGAGTTTCATGTATTTGGATCAAATCTGTGCGGAGAGTTAATATTATATACTTTCGCATATCAAAGTTCGGCAGTATTGTTTGCAGCTATTCAAACCGTGGCTAAGGCTTTATTATATACACCAATGCACAACCCTCGGCTAACAGCCGCTATTACCAATATTTGTACCTTGGCAAGACCATCCCGTTACTCCCGCAACAGCTCTTTTCGCTCGTTGTCCATCAAGGGCGCACTGCGCAAAGCTGCGTTTTATTTATTGTTCATCTTCCTGGCCTCATCGATCGGCATGTGCTTATTGTTACGCTGGGTGCCTGCGCCAACCTCGGCGTTTATGGCGTATCGGCATGTTGAAGATTTAATCGACGAAGGCTCGTTCAAGTCCATTAAATACTCATGGGTCGGAGCAAAAAAAATATCGGTTTATGCCTCATCAGCGGTTATTGCCTCCGAAGACCAGCGGTTTTTCCTGCATTCAGGGTTCGACCTGCATTCCATACAATCATCCATCGATGTGTACATGGACGGCGGACGGCTTAGGGGCGCGAGCACTATTTCCCAGCAAGTCGCCAAAAATTTATTTTTAACACCGTCAAAAAGCTTTGTCCGCAAGGGCTTGGAAGTCTGGTTCACGACGCTGATCGAGTTACTGTGGAGCAAGGAACGGATATTGACGGTTTACCTGAATATCGCTGAATTCGGCGACCATATATTCGGCATTGAAGCTGCAAGCCAACACTATTTTGGCGTCCATGCCAGCCAAATCAATCGCTCTCAGGCTGCATTATTG
Organism: Methylobacter sp.; assembly: GCA_036561065.1. Lineage (GTDB taxonomy): Bacteria > Pseudomonadota > Gammaproteobacteria > Methylococcales > Methylomonadaceae > Methylobacter_A. The sequence goes on from DATBQC010000440.1 coordinate 3,033, forward strand.
GCGGCAACCTTGCCCAATCCAATACTGCTGCGAGCTGCTCAGCCATCAAATTATTTACTCAGGCGGCAAAGCTGGATACTCCGGCAAATGCAAAATCAATGAGGTTTCAAAAGCATAAATTCTGATATAATCGCAAAAAACTATAATAACTGTCCTAGACAGACTTCCATTTCACCTCAACACCCTGTAAATAGAGATAAACCATGAGTATGCAAAAATCCACCATCAACACTCGTTTATTAATGAGCAGTCTGGTTATATCAAGCCTGCTTGCAGGTTGTGCGAGCACCGCGAAGCCCAATGAGCTGGACCCTTGGGAAGGCTGGAATCGCGGTACCCAAGAATTTAATGATGATCTGGACAAAGCAGTTTTAAAACCCATGGCGAAAGGCTACCAATGGATCACCCCGAAATTCGTTGATGACGGCATAACCAATTTCTTCAGTAACATGAATGATATCGGTGTAACCCTCAATGATTTTATGCAGCTTAAAATGACGCAAGGCGGTATGGATGCCAGCCGTTTCCTGATTAACACCACGGCTGGCGTAGCCGGTTTTGTCGATGTGGCAAAAATGGTTGACCTGCCCAAACATAATGAAGATTTCGGACAAACGCTAGGCTTCTGGGGCGTTCCAACCGGTAACTATCTAGTGGTGCCGTTTATGGGCGCCAGTTCACCTAGAGAAGTCGTCGGCGCTATTGGCGATGCGTTAATGAATCCACTCACCTATACCTTTGCAGTTGCCGGTGGCGGAGCCGCCATCAGCGCAGTCAATGCGGGAGCCAAAACGGTTGACGTCACCGACACCCGTGCCGATTTGATACCGACTGAAAAAATCGTTAATGAAGCCTCTGGAGAAGATCGCTATTCTTTTATCAAGAACGCTTACCAGCAGCGCCGTGAATATCTGCTTCATGACGGCAATGTTCCTGAAGAAGATGAACTCCAACTGGAAGCGGATGCCACGACTGAAGGCACAGGCACAACAAAAACCAACTTCCCTGCACCGGCAATTAGCAACAATAAACCCGGCTCAGCCCCAGTTTCTGATAACTCCAAGCACTTTTTGGAAATATCCGCACCGGTTAAGAAATAAGCCGTGCAACACGGGCGGCCGATGCTCGGTCGCCCATCCGATTTAAAATGAAATTCTCAGTATTTATCTTGTTGTTGGGTGTTTTTTCAGAATGCTCTTCAGCCCCTGCCTTAAATAATTGGGCGGCAATCAAACAAGCCGCGCAGATCGGCGACAGCGCTCAAAGCATCGGCTCTTATACCGCCGGTTGTTTGAGCGGCGCGGTCTCGCTACCTCCCAACGGCACAGGCTATCAATTGATGCGCCCTTCCCGCAACCGGTCTTACGGTCATCCAGACTTGATACGTTTTATCGAAAGCCTGGCGCAAACCACGCATCTACAAAACTGGGGTGTGTTGCTGATCGGCGACCTGGGGCAGCCTCGCGGCGGCCCGACCCTAAGCGGGCATCGCAGCCATCAAACCGGGCTCGATGTCGACATCTGGTATTTGCTGTCACAACAAGCCGAAATCCGAAGCCTGAAGTTTAATGAGCGCGAAATCTGGAGCGCGCCTTCTGTTCTTGCAACCCAATCAGATGCCATTGATGATAACCAGTGGTCACCGGCTCATGAGAAAATTCTTGAGGCTGCGGCACGCAGACCCGAAGTCGACCGCATCTTCGTCAACCCCAGCGTAAAGCGTCTGTTATGCACTCGCAAGTCGACCCATGACTGGCTAAGAAAAGTTCGTCCATGGTGGAAGCATGATGACCACTTCCATGTGCGCCTCAAATGCCCGTTGAATAATAAAAACTGCGCTGGACAAGAGCCGCTTCCTGTAAACGATGGCTGTGACGCGTCGTTGGATTGGTGGTTTTCAGAGGAAGCTAAAACACCTGTTCCCACTACAAAAAAACCGGAACCGCTCATACTCCCCGCGCTGTGCGATGTCGTTTTAAAAGCGGACGACCAAACTAAATCAAACCCTTTTCATCCCGGATCGGAACGATAAAGCCCAGCCCGTCATCCGTCGCAATAAAATCGGACAACTCCAACCTCAGCTTATCCAACGCCTCATCGAGAGTTTCCTTCTTGACCTGATG
>DATBQC010000441.1:0-3204 GCA_036561065.1 Methylobacter sp.
ACGCACCGCTGCCGATCGCCTACCTGTACTCATGCCGCTGCCGCAAAAAATTATAATCAAATAATCGGCTCGCCTCGTGCAAGTTTGGGCAAATTACCTTCCAATCCCATTGCACTGCGCATCACTTTGTTTTTTGCGGGCAAAATACGCTCAGCCAAACCCAGACCGAGATTGCGCAAGAACTTGACCGGCAGTACCTGATTGCTGAATACCCGGTAAAAAACATCCATGACCGTCATCATTTTCAGATTTTCATTGCGGCGCATTTTTTCATAACGTCTTAACACCGATAGATCGCCCAGCTCAAGACCCTGCTTGTCAGCCTCAATCAGCACCTCGCCCAATGCTGCCGCATCCAGCAAGCCGATATTAACCCCCTGCCCAGCTAGCGGATTAATCATGTGCGCCGCATCGCCAACCAGAACCACACCGGGCTTAACATAGCTTTGTGCATGCTGGCGCTTCAGCGGGAAACTTGCCGTACCCAGAACGGCATTAACCTTGCCCAGACAATCAGGAAAAGTTGTCATCAATTCTCGCAGCAAGTCTTCATTGGACAAGGCTTTCAAGCGACATACCTCGTCCGGTGAGTTATACCAGACGATAGAGCCGTAATGCCCGGTTAGCGGTAAAAACGCCTGCGGACCGCTAGGCACGAAACGCTGCCATGTTATATCCTGCTGTCCGTAATCGGTTTCAATATAAATCACCAGCGCATGCTGCTGATAATCCCAGCTGGTCACACCCAACCCTACGGTTTGCCTGACTCTGGATTGGCCACCGTCTGCGGCAACCAGCACTTTGGCCGACAAAATCCGACCATCACCCAACTCCACTTCGGGCGTTTTTCCCGTTGCATAGATGATTTTATTGATGGTAGCCGGACACAGTAGCTCGACATTGGCAAAATCCCGCAAGCGCTCCAATAACGCTAGCTGAGTCACTCGGTTTTCAACGATATATCCAAGTTCCGGATAATTGATGTCGTCACTGCAAAATTCGGTGTCGCCCGCCGTTTCCCAAACCCGCATTCTGCGAAACGGGCACAGCCTGCGCTTGACCACCCCCTCCCATGCACCCACGGCTTCAATGATATTTTTTGACGCAATACTGAGTGCGGAAACCCTTAAATCATGCGGCTGGTCAGGAGCAAAATCCTGAGGCGGAGCGCTCTCTATCACAGCGACTTTCAAAGAACTCCCGCCAAGGCTACAGGCAACGGCAGCACCTACCATGCCTCCACCCACAACAACAACATCAAAATTTTCTTTCATAAATTAACCGATCACATAACTAATAATTGCAATACTTCTTGAAAATTGAAGAGATATTCAATGAAAACATTCAACCATCAAAACAAAGCAGAAAGATACCACATCTATTTAAAGAATAAGCAAAATACCTCTACTGTAAAGCCAATGCTCGCAAACAACATACCAATTACCTGCTAAAGACTGCGTGACAGAATTACCCGTCATCCGTATAATTAACTGGTTTTGCCGTACCATGACCTCTGATGCATACATCAGAACAGGTGCGCAATGAGGGTTCTCAAGTTAGAGGATAGCAACCCTTTTGTAATATTTTTTAGAGGTGACAATGAGTCAAAGTACGCTACCGACCAGACAGGGTTTATATGATCCACGCAATGAACATGACGCATGCGGCGTTGGTTTTATCGTTCATATAAAGGGTCAAAAAAGCCATGAAATCGTACGCCAGGGTTTGGAATTACTTAAAAACCTGACCCACCGTGGCGCAGTCGGTGCTGATATCTATGCAGGCGACGGTGCCGGCATTTTGATTCAAATGCCCGATGTTTTCTTGCGCGCAGAGTGCGACAAATTAAGCATCTCCCTCCCGAAAGCTGGCGAATATGCAGCAGGCATGGTGTTTTTGCCGCGCGATGCCGGCAATCGCGCCACTTGCGAAAAATTGTTAACCGACATTATTGCGCAGGAAAAACTCGTACTGTTAGGTTGGCGCGACGTCCCTGTCGATAACCAGTCTTTAGGCGAGACGGTCAAGCTGGTTGAGCCTTTCATACGGCAGATTTTTATTGGTCGCGGTGCAGACTGCGCCGATCAGGACGCATTCGAGCGCAAGCTGTTTGTGATTCGCAAGCAAGTTGAAAACGCCGTTCGCGATTTGAAGCTGGATCATGGTCACTCTTTTTATATCCCGTCTTTATCGTCACGCACCATCGTTTACAAAGGCATGTTGCTGGCTGACCAGGTAGGGGCGTTTTATGCCGACTTAAGTGATGAACGCATGGACAGCGCCCTGGCGCTGGTGCATCAGCGTTTTTCCACCAACACCTTTCCAACCTGGGATTTGGCGCATCCATTCCGCTTGATCGCCCATAACGGCGAAATCAACACCTTGCGCGGCAACGTTAACGGCATGGCAGCGCGTCGCCATTCCATCGCGTCCAAAGTACTGGGCGACGACATGCACAAATTGTGGCCGCTGATCGACGAAGCGCAATCGGATTCTGCATGTTTCGACAATGCACTGGAATTACTGGTTGCCGGCGGTTATTCGCTGGCCCACGCAATGATGTTGCTGATCCCCGAAGCTTGGGCCGGTAACGTATTAATGGACGAAAAACTGCGCGCGTTTTATGAATATAACGCCGCCTTGATGGAACCTTGGGACGGCCCTGCGGCCATTGCCTTCACCGATGGCCGTCAAATCGGCGCAACCCTGGATCGCAACGGCTTACGTCCTGCGCGTTACCTGGTTACCGATGACGATTTCGTGATCATGGCATCGGAAATGGGCGTCTTGGAAGTCCCCCAACACAAGATCATCAAAAAATGGCGTTTACAACCGGGTAAAATGCTATTGATCGACACCGAACAAGGCCGCATTATTGATGACGCGGAATTGAAAGCCAATTTGTCGGCATGCCACCCTTATTCCGAATGGCTTAGCAAAACGCAAATTTTGTTGTCTGAACTGCCGGCTGAAATTTCGGCCATGGCACCGGATGCACATATTCTTTTAGATAGACAACAAGCATTCGGCTATACACGCGAAGATATTGAATTCATCCTGAAACCGATTGCGCAAACCGGACAGGAACCGATCAGCTCGATGGGTATTGATGCAGCGTTAGCGGTGTTATCGCAACGTTCGCGCATGCTGTACGATTATTTCAAGCAAGGTTTTGCCCAAGTCACCAACCCGGCTATCGACCCG